>CATILC010000233.1 GCA_949516455.1 Flavobacteriia bacterium
AAAATATGGGATCATGGAACCTACAGGTCCATGCAGTCTGTGGTGGAATGGATGGATCGGACCGATCATCCGGACCTGCTCTCCAAGGCCAGTGATCTGCTCGCCCTGCGGGCACCTTCGGTACAGCTGCATGCAGTGACGGCTGCTTATGTTCTGCATAAAAGAAGGCGCTCAGAAGGTCGGTGGGCGCTGATGGAACTGGCGAAGCCGAAAAATGAATTCAACACGCGTTCCCGCGCGCTGTATCTCATGAGCGATGGCCCAAGGCCCATATGGGAAAAGGCCACATTCCTCCATTGCCTTTCGGACTATTTCGATCCGAACGCTCGTGTGGCCCTACCTTGCAGGGCATATGTACAGGCCTATGCGGCGCATGTCCCCAACCCTTTTTCTGGAATGGATCTGTCCGAGTACAGCTCGGGCTGGAGCGAAGCACAGCGAAACCTATTTGAAAAGCAAACAAAGCTGAAGCTGTGAACAGGAGGTACAAACGCTGGTTCCTTTGGCTCGATGTGCTGGGCGGTGTGCTGTCCATCAACCTGGCCTTCGCTGCTGCTGCGGCACTGCGTTTTGAGGACTTGAGCGTACAGAATCCGACCTACTACAACTACTATGTTCAACTTGTTGTCTTTTTCAATTTGCTTTGGCTCCTGCTCAGGCTGCTGAGGGGTGAAGGCGAATGGCAACAAAAAGATCCAGGGGTGCGCCGTAAGGTGAGCAGAAACCTTTCATTGGTCATTGCCCACCTTTTTGCCTTTGGCATTCTGGCCTTGGCGCTAAAAGATCAGGCGACCTATTTCTCCCGTTTGTTCGGTCTGTATTTCTACTCCGCTCTGCTGACCTTGCTCACAGTATGGAGTTTTGTTCTGCACGGCTTCGAAATGCGTCTGGCCAAAAAAGGCGTGGGAAGAAGAAGGGTGGCATTGGTCGGTGATGCCGAGCTGCTCAATGGTCTTTTGCCTCAGCTGGAGAGCTTGCGCATGGGTGGATTTGACGTGGTGGGGATCTATTGTTCTGAGCAGCTCGATCCGAAGTACAGCTGCAAACATCCTGAAGAACTCTTGAAAGAACTCGCGCAAGGTGATCTGGAAGAACTGTTCATCGCAACAGAAGACCGGGCGCAACTTTTGAGCTGGGAACGCGAAGCAGACAGAGCTTCTGTTCGGGTGCGTTTGTTGCCGCGGATCGATATTCCTGGCGAACGTTCCTACCAGCTGGAGTATGTGGGCCATGTACCGCTTTTCTTTCCGCGTCCGGAGCCGCTCGAGCTCGTGCACAACCGAGTGGTCAAGCGTTTTTTCGATCTCTTTCTGACCATCCTCGCTATGTTGATCCTGTTGCCGTTCGTATTTCCTGTGCTCGCACTATTGGTGCGGATCAGTGGGCCAGGTCCTGTCTTTTTTAGACAAGAGCGGAGCGGACTGCGCAACGAGACTTTTCTGATCTGGAAATTCCGTTCCATGGATGGAGTGGGAAACATATCCGTGATCGGACGCATCATGCGCAAATACAGCCTGGATGAATTGCCGCAGCTGTTCAATGTGCTTTCAGGAGAAATGTCGCTGGTGGGCCCAAGACCACATATGCTCGAGCACACAGCGGAATACCGAGACCGAATGGACGCCTTCATGCTCAGGCACTTGATCCAGCCCGGCCTGACCGGCATGGCACAGGTGCAGGGCAATCGGGGAAGTATTGAGAGTCAGGATGAATTGAGTTCGCGCGTCGCGGCCGATGTGTATTATATGGAGAACTGGAATCTTCTGCTCGATCTGAAGATCGTCCTTCTGACCTTTTTCCAGCTCTTCTCTCCATCGGTCAAGGCGAGGT
>CATILC010000234.1 GCA_949516455.1 Flavobacteriia bacterium
CCCTCGAACGGCCCAATGATCCCGGCTGCCTCCAATTGATCGATGATGCGTCCCGCCCGGTTGTAGCCCAGTTTCAATTTTCGCTGCAAAAGCGAAGCAGAACCCTGTTGATGGATTACAATGAGCCGTGCAGCTTCCTCAAACATGGCATCGCGGTCTGCTGGGTCGATGTCAGAAGCGCCACTGGATTCTTCGGCCTCGTACTCCGGAAGTTGATAAGCCGTCGGATAGCCTCTCTGAGCGCCGATGTATTCGACCAGCTTCTCGATCTCCGGTGTATCCACAAAAGCGCACTGAAGCCGAATGGCTTCGTTCCCAAGGCTGATGAGCATATCCCCCTTGCCGATGAGCCTTTCGGCACCGCCTGCGTCCATAATGGTACGGGAATCGATCTTCGAAGTCACGCGAAAGGCGATGCGCGCAGGGAAATTGGCTTTGATGATGCCGGTGATGACATTCACTGAAGGCCGCTGAGTGGCAATGATCAGGTGGATGCCAATGGCACGGGCCAGCTGGGCCAAACGGGCGATCGGTGTCTCCACTTCCTTGCCGGCGGTCATGATCAGATCAGCAAACTCATCCACAACGAGAACGATATAGGGCAGATAGCGGTGTCCTTCCTCCGGATTCAGTTTGCGCTCCTTGAATTTGGTATTGTATTCTTTGATGTTGCGCACCATGGCGTTCTTCAAAAGCTCGTAGCGCTGATCCATCTCGATGCACAGTGAATTCAGGGTGTGGATCACCTTGGTCGTATCGGTGATAATGGCCTCTCCATTGCCTGGCATCTCCGCTAAATAGTGTCTTTCGATCACATTGAAAAGCGTGAGTTCTACTTTTTTGGGGTCGACCAGAACGAATTTCACTTCCGAAGGATGCTTTCGGTAGAGCAATGAAGTGAGGATCACATTCAAACCCACGGACTTTCCCTGTCCGGTCGCACCCGCCATTAGGAGGTGGGGCATTTTGGCCAGGTCCGTGACATAAGTCTCATTGGAAATGGTCTTCCCAATGACGATCGGAAGTGCATGATCGGATTTGGTGAACTTTTCGGAGGCCAATACCGTCCGCATGGCCACCATTTTGGGCTTGGCGTTGGGCACCTCAATACCGATGGTTCCGCGCCCGGGTATGGGCGCAATGATTCGTATGCCCTCCGCACTCAGGCTCAGAGCAATGTCGTCTTCAAGGTTTTTGATCTTCGAGATGCGGACCCCGGGTGCAGGGATGATCTCGTACAAGGTGACCGTGGGACCGATCGTCGCTTTGATCTTGTCGATGGCGATCTTGTAGTGCGCCAGGGTATCCACGATGCGTTTCTTGTTGCTGTCGAGTTCGTCCTGATCGATGGTGATGTTGGAATTTCCATAATCCTTCATCAGATCGAGACCGGGCATTTTGAAGCTCCCCAAGTCGAGTTTGGGGTCGTAGTATCCGACCTCTTTGATCAGCTTTTTGTGTGCACGTACATCGAGCTCTTCCTCCTGCTCGGTCTCTTCTATCTCGATGACCAGATCGTCGTCTGCGACTGCCTCTTCCTCTTTTGCAGAGGGCTGAACAACTTCGGGCTCTTGTTCCGGCTCCTCCACTTCAACAGAAATATTGGATCCGGTAGCTTCTTCGGTTTCTTCATTTTTCTCTTCTGTCTCCTCCCATTTCACAACCACATCCTCTTCTCCAGTTTCCTTGCCTTCGGTTTCGTCTTCCTCCTCTGGCTCATCGGGTGCTTTTCGAATCTTACTCAGTACAGCATTCAAGGCAAGGCGCAACTTGGGGAGTGTCAAGCGAAAATGCAGGGTCACAAAGACAGCGAGCAGTCCATAGATCAAAAAGTGAACCCCCACCGGACCGAGTTGAACGGTGAGGAATGAGTAGGCATTCTTTCCGCCCATGCCGCCCAAAGGCAGAAAGCCCGAAATGCTGAATCCGGACAAAGCAACGGCTCCCCATCCCAGGGCGTAGAGTGCGTAACGAATATCTCTTCCCAAATGCGCCTGTCGGTCCAGAACCGCCCAGCTGCCCAATCGGATGAGTAGATAGACGGCACAAAAAGCGGCGAGACCGAATCCCCGGTAGATGAAGATGTGTGCGACAGCTGCTCCGAGTTTCCCAAAGAGATTGATCACTTCATGTTCCGGATCGAGCAATTCTGCGAAGGAGCCGCTCAATTCACTGAGATCTGTGCGCCAGTGATAGAAATAGGAAAGGAATGCGCCAGCCAGAAAGAGCCCGGAAAAACAAAGAAGCAGACCAGTGGCCAAACGAACAGTCTGGTCTTCAGTCCATTTCCTCAGCTCCGATAAACGGAAACTTCGGTTTTTGGAAGGTGTTTTTTTTCTGGCCAATGAAGTGTGTAAAACTCAAAAATACGTGCATGAAAAGCGGCTTCCACCCTTCTCTACCAATTGTTTTTAACGGAAAAAAGCGTCTGCTCCATATATCCGTTGAGATCTTTATCGATCTGCAAACCCACTGCTGCTCCGTTCGGGAGGGATTTCAGCTCGAATTACGTTGGGCATCGAATCTCCTTGTTCAAGTCTTTATTTTAGCCGCAAATCAAGATCCCCATGACCACTACGACCAAACGCCTTTTTACCATGGCCCTTAGTTCAGGAATCCTTTTGCTGCATTCTTGCGGCAGCCCGGAAGCAGATATAGCCGAAGAAAACCAAGCCTCGGCAACAGAAGAATTCAAATGGCAGACTGAGCAATTCGCTGATCTGCGCATCCTGAGGTATCAGGTTCCCGGTTTCGATCGACTCAGTACGGATCAAAAGAAACTCGTTTTCTACCTGACCCAGGCCGGTCTGAGCGGGAGGGACGTCACCTATGACCAGAACCATCGCTACAATCTTCGCATCCGCAGAGCCCTCGAACACATCGTCCGCAACTACAAAGGCGATACAGGAAGTGATGCGTGGGCAGCATTCATGGAGTACACCAAAAGGGTTTGGTTCAGCAGCGGGATCCACCATCATTATTCCAATCAGAAGTTCATGCCCGGTTTCGATCGCGCCTATCTGGAAGAGTTGCTCAAGGAAACAGGCCACGAAATGGAAGCTGCGGTCATTGATATGATGTTCGACCCTGATCAGGAGAACAAGAAAGTTTCCAAGGATTCCAATGGCGACCTCTGCCTGAATTCAGCGGTCAACTTTTTCGATCCCGATGTGCGTGAGGAGGAGGTGGATGCCTATTACGGAGAACGCATAGACAAGACAGACCCTCGTCCGGTCTCCTATGGCCTGAATTCCAAACTGGTTCGTTCGGAGGACGGAAACCTGAAGGAAGAAGTGTATCGGGTGGGCGGACTCTACGGTCCAGCATTGGAAAAGGTCTGCTACTGGCTGACCAAGGCTTCAGAAGTTGCAGAAAACGAGGCCCAAAAGGCAGCATTGATCGAATTGGTCGAGTACTTCAACACCGGAGACCTGCGCGACTGGGACGAATACAATGTATTGTGGACCAAAGCAACAGAGGGAGATATCGACTACATCATCGGTTTCGTGGAGGTGTACAACGATCCGATGGGCATGCGCGGAACCTACGAGAACATTGTGCAGATCAAGGATTTTGATGCTTCTGCGCGCATGCAGGTCGTCAGCGAGAATGTGCAGTGGTTCGAAGACAACAGCAGCATTCTGGACGAACACAAAAAGCCCAATGTAGTGGGCGTCAGCTACAAGACAGTGAATGTGGCTGGTGAATCAGGCGATGCTTCTCCTTCCACACCCATTGGCGTGAATCTGCCCAATGCCAACTGGATACGTGCAGAACACGGAAGTAAGTCCGTGAGCCTTGGAAACATTGAAGGGGCTTACGACAAAGCTTCCGGCGGCGGCTTCCTGGAAGAATTTGCCTTCAGCACGGCCGAAGTGGAACGGGCCAAGGCCCATGGCGATGTGGCTGGAAAGCTCCACACTGCGCTTCACGAAGTCGTAGGACATGCCTCTGGTCGTCTCAACCCCGGGGTGGGAACGCCGAAAGAAACACTGAAGAACTACTCCTCCACTCTGGAAGAGGCCCGTGCAGACCTTGTGGCTCTGTACTTTTTGATGGACCAAAAGCTCATCGATCTTGGCTTGATGGAGAGCCTGGAAGTTGGAAAGTGTGAGTACGACTCCTACATCCGCAACGGAATGATGGTTCAGCTTCGCAGACTTCAGATGGGAGAAGAGCTCGAAGAAGACCATATGCGCAATCGACAGCTCGTGGCCGCATGGGCCTACGAGCAGGGAAAAGAGCAAGGCGTCATTGAGAAAAAGAAGATC
>CATILC010000235.1 GCA_949516455.1 Flavobacteriia bacterium
ACATGCGTCCCTCCTGCTTGGTTTCGTCCAGCAGTTTCTGAATATGGGCTACGTAATTTTCTTTGGCCTCTTCCTGACTCATTCCCTTGAGCCGCATCCAAGCGTCGTGTTTGAAGGTCCGAATGACATCTGAATGAAGCGGGCGGTCCAGCGTATTGTCGCCCACCTGCGCCTGCTTGTAAAAGGCATAGGCGATGAGCATATTGTCTGCTGACTGAGGCGGCATGTCCCGGCCGATCTCGACGTGTTCCTGAAATCGAGCGTCCAGTTCTATTCCATTCGAGCTTTTGGACATAAGGCAAAAATAGGAAGTGTTCAGCCGTTCAGGCGCCCGATGAGGGTTTCTCCCCCTCTGACTTTTTCACCGATTTCTACACGGATATCCGCATCCAATGGCAGGAGAAGGTCGACCCGGGAACCGAAACGGATGAAGCCGCAGTCGTTTCCTTCTACGGCGATCATTCCCTCCCGCGCATAGTTGATGATCCTTCGTGCCAGCGCACCAGCGATCTGCCGATAGAGAAGTTGTTGTCCGGATGGATGCTGCAACACCACGGTGGTTCGCTCGTTCAGCAAGGAACTCTTGGGATTCCATGCCACGAGAAACTTCCCCTTGTGGTATTTGGAGTAGGCCACTTTCCCTCGGATCGGAAATCGGTTGACATGCACATTCAGCGGTGACATGAATATGGATACCTGCATCCGCTCCTCTTTGAAGTATTCGGTTTCGAGCACCTTTTCAACGATCACCACTTCTCCGTCTGCAGGACAGACGATATCGTGCTCTTCGGCCGTTGTGATGCGGATCGGGTTTCGAAAAAACTGAAGGAAAAAGGCGATCAGCCCTATGGCCAGAACGAGAAATAGCTGGGTCAGCAGATCGTTCATGGGCCAGACATACTCAAAGACCAGATACAATGAGCCGAGCACGAGCAATAGGATCATCAGGGGTTTACCCCCTTCTTTGTGGATGCGCATCAGAGAACGAATAGGTAGAGGTAGAGCGAGGTGAGCGGCATTACGAACAGGAAGCTGTCGAGACGGTCCAATACACCTCCATGGCCGGGAATGAGGTTGCCAGAGTCCTTGATCCCTGCCCGTCTTTTCAATTTGGATTCGTACAGATCGCCAATGGTTCCACCCAGGCCGGTGATCAGGGACATGCTCAGCAAGGTGAGCCGATCCATGGATGGACTGAACAATGGAATCATGAACAAACCAATTGCCATGGTCACCAAGGCACCGCCGATAAATCCTTCAACGGTCTTATTGGGCGAAATAGAGGAGGCCAGAGGATGCTTGCCCAGCCATTTTCCGCTCAGGTAGGCAAAGGAGTCATTCGTCCAGATCAGGACGAATGTAGTCGTCATGAACAATGGATAATTCTGCAGATCGGTAAAGATCAGTAATGGCAGGGTGAAGGGAAGAAGTGTATACAAGCCGGCATGCGCCCAGCGGACAGGAACGATCTCCAGATGTTCCGTCTTTACGAAGACAAGCAAGATCATAATGCCCACATGAGCCGCGCCCAATGAGAGCATGATCGGTGTGACACCAGTGGGGAGTTCAATGCGACCCAGAAAATGACGCGAGGCCAATACAAACAAGCCCAGGGTGAGGGCAAAACCCAGAAAGCGGGGCAATACACGGTTGAGATTCAGCAGAGTAAGTGCTTCGATCAGGCACATCACCTGCAAGAGCGTCAGAACGGCTACAAACCCCCAGGAAGAGAACCATATGCCCCCCAGGAGGACGGCTACGTATACAATGCCTGAAAGGCTTCTCTTCAGCAGCGGATTCATGCCTGCCGCTCAGTCAAAAGGAGAAAGAGATTTCTGAGTCGGCCAGAATCCGGGTCTGTTTGGATCTCTTGTTCGGGACCATGCAGGGTTCCAATGCGGGTAGGGATGTTTTTGCCGTATTTCTCACGTATCAGACCCAGCCCTTCGTTGAGGCGGTCCACCAGCTGATCGGTGAAGGCCATGACAATGACCTCTTTGGGCAACTGTTCCAGGGATTTATTTCCCTTTTGAACAGAGGTCACCATCACCCCGCCATTGTAGGCCACAAGGGCCTCGCAGTCCGAAAAGAAAAGTGCGGAATCCTCCAGGTCGGCCAAACTGAACGGATGTTCCATCTCATCCAGAAGTTGGCGGCTTTGGCTGCTGGGTGCATAGATGTTCTGCAGCTCAAGTTCTTCAGAAATGTGGGTAAGGGCCTCTGTGATCTCTTGTTGGTCTGCGCAGTAAATGAACTTTCCACCGCTGGCCGTGAAGCGTTTCACGAAGCGGACATCCAACGGATCGGAGGCATGTGCTTCGAGCTGTTCGTCCTCGAGTTCGGCCGGGAGTGCTTCGGGTTTGCCACTTATTACGGACAACACGCGGTTAAAGATCTTCAGACGGTCTTTTTGACGCTCCTTCATCAACTACTAAAGTAGAGGAAGGAAACGATTCGATCACGCCTGCTCCGTGGGCTCTTCCCCAGAAGTTTCCACAGGCTTAACTTCTTCTTTATTGTCCACTCCATTCTGCCGAATGTGTTCTTCTTCGGCCAGTTCATCCCTGTGCTTCCAAGGTCTTTCACCAAAAATGGTCTCAAGGTCTTCTTTGAAGATCACTTCTTTTTCCAACAGCATTTTGGCCAAAGATTCCAATTTCGACCGGTTTTCAACCAGCAATTCCTTGGCACGATCATACTGAGCCTCGATGATGGTGTGGATCTCCTCATCGATCAATTGGGCCGTCTTTTCACTATAGGGCTTTCCAAATGAATATTCACTCTGACCTGAAGAATCGTAGTAGGTGATGTTCCCCAACTTGTTGTTCAGTCCATAGATGGTCACCATGGATTGCGCCTGTTTGGTCACCTTTTCCAGATCGGAAAGCGCCCCGGTCGAGATCTTGTTGAAGATGATGTCCTCCGCTGCCCGTCCGCCGAGGGCGGCACACATTTCATCGAGCATTTGATCTGTATTGGTCAGATGACGCTCCTCTGGAAGATACCAGGCAGCTCCCAAAGACTTGCCACGTGGAACGAT
>CATILC010000236.1 GCA_949516455.1 Flavobacteriia bacterium
ACCATGACCGCCGGGCTGGACTGGGACGAACATTACAGCAGCCCCTTCACCATAACCGCCAAGACCTATTACACGGATCGACTGGAAGAGGTGATGCTCGGCGTGGAGATCGCGGAACCTCCCGGCAAGAGGCATCATTACCAAAGCGGCTCGACACAGCTTCTGGCGCTCTGCGTCATGCGCGCCACGGGCAAAAACCTTTCAGAATATGTGTCTGAATCTTTTTGGGGCCCACTTGGGGCGGAAAAAGATGCGGTCTGGCACCTGGATCACGAGGACGGTACAGAGATCGCTTATTGCTGTATGAACACGAATGCGCGCGACTTTGGGCGCTTCGGTATGCTGGCCAATCACCTAGGGAACTGGCGCGGTAAGCAGATCATCGACTCCGCATTCTATCCACTGGCAACGACTCCGTTCCGATCCGATTTTTATGGACACTCCTATTGGGTCTCCGATGACCGGCACGGCACCAAGGTCTTTTATATGAGAGGGAAGGACGGACAATACGTGATCAGTATTCCGGACAAGGAGCTGGTCATTGTACGTTTGGGACATCAATATGACCGAGAAGGCGATCCGCACCGAAACTGTTTTCACGTGTACGTCGAAGAGGTCCTGAAGATGTACGATGAATCCCGACCTTAAGAAGATCGATCTCACCCGGATCTTTTTCCTCGACATCGAGACCGTTTCGGCCGCACCGGACTTTGATTCACTGGATGAGGACTGGAAGGAACTCTGGACCGAAAAGACCCAATGGCAGCGCAAAGATGAATACAGTGCGGACGCCTTCTATCCCATAAAGGCAGGAATATTTGCAGAATTCGCCAAGGTGGTTTGTGTCTCCATTGGCTTTTTTGAGCGGGCGGATGGACACCCCCGACAATTCAGGATCCGGTCCATCTACAGCAAAGACGAACGCGAACTGCTCCTGGAATTGCAATCACTGCTGATGCAGCACACCCAAGCGCTTTGCGCGCACAACGGGAAGGAGTTCGACTTTCCCTTTTTGGCCCGCAGGTTCATGATGCATGGTCTCGAGTTGCCGCCTGCTCTTCGTCTTCAGGGCAAAAAGCCCTGGGAGGTCGTCCATCTCGACACCATGGAGCTCTGGAAATTCGGAGACTACAAGAACTTCACTTCGCTGAATCTGATCGCCAAGTGCCTGGGCATTCCAAGTCCGAAAGACGACATCAAGGGGAGTGAGGTAGGACGCGTCTATTGGCAGGAAGACGACCTGGAACGCATCGTTCGTTATTGCGAGAGAGATACTGTGACCGTGGCTCAGATCATGCTGCGGATGACCGGGAGGGAATTGCTCGATCCCGATGAAGTCCGGTCGTTGTGAATACAGAGCCTCTTGTCAAAGTTCGCGGTCTTGAGATCGCATTTCAGGGCTCTGCTCCTTCGCTTCACTCATTGAACTTCGATCTGTTTTCCGGTGAATGTCTGGGGCTTGTCGGAGAATCTGGCTCAGGCAAATCCCTGACTGCATGGGCGTTGATGGGCCTGCTGCCCCCACAGGCAGCACGAAAGGGAAGTATCCAATTTCAAAAAGGCGGCGAGACCATCGAACTCTGCGATCAGAGCGAAGCGCAGTGGCGGAACTTTCGAAAGAAAGAGGTGGCCATGGTCTTTCAGGAGCCTATGTCTGCACTGAATCCCCTGATCCGTTGCGGAAAGCAAGTGAAGGAAGGGCTGGACGGATGCTCCAGAGAAGACGTTCTGAAAAGCTTTGAAAATGTTTTGTTGCCCGAACCTGAACGGATCTATCGCTCGTTTCCACATGAACTCTCTGGCGGACAGCGCCAGCGTGTAGTGATCGCCATGGCTCTTCTGCGCCAGGCGCAGATCCTGATCGCCGATGAACCCACCACCGCCTTAGATGCCACTGTGCAGCGGGAAATCCTTGACTTGCTCAAATCCTTGCAGAAAAAATTCAGCTTCGGGCTCTTGTTCATCTCACACGATCTCGATGTGGTCCGAACCCTTTGTGATCGATTGCTGGTGCTGAAAAAAGGGGAGACCATGGAATCCGGTGATTGCGCCAAGGTATTTGACCATCCATCGTCCGAATATACCCGCGTGCTGATCAAAAGCAGCCCCGCCCATTATCCAAATGCCCACAGACTTCCCGGACCAAAAGAACTGGCGGCTGAAGACTGGAAACCCAAGCCGCGCTTGACTGCGGTCCCCGGCGAAGAAGTGGTTGAATTGAAAGACATTCGATACCGCTATCCCGGAACCAAAAAGGAGGTCCTGAGCTCCGTGAATCTGCAACTGCGGACCAATGAAACCTATGGCCTTGTCGGAGAATCCGGATCGGGAAAATCCACCTTGGGCCGCATTGTCTGTGGCCTGATCAAGGACTACTCGGGAGCCTTCGCCTTTCAGGGTCGGAGCGTAGAATGGACACGGGAAACGCGGTCCAAGATCCAGATGGTCTTTCAGGATCCATTCTCGAGTCTTAATCCGCGATTGAAAGTGGGCACCGCCATTGCCGAGCCCATGATCTACCATGGTTTGACGCGAAATGCCGCGGAATCAGAGCCTCTTGTAGCTGAACTCCTCGAACAGGTAGGGCTGCAAAAAGAAACTGCCGATCGCTACCCCTTCGAATTCTCTGGCGGTCAGCGGCAACGGATCGTAATGGCACGTGCGCTGGCCTCAAAGCCGAAACTCATTGTTTGCGATGAGTCGGTGGCCTCACTCGATGTACAAATCCAGGCACAAGTCCTCAACCTGCTTCGCGACCTGCAAGAAAGCCATGGCTTCTCTTGTCTTTTCATCTCTCACGATCTGGCCGTTATTCGATTCATCTCGGACAGGAT
>CATILC010000237.1 GCA_949516455.1 Flavobacteriia bacterium
AGTTTCTTTGGTCGCTGGATCTACCAGAATTTCCACCACGAGCCCTTTGAACCCGATGCCAAGGATTGGCTCATTCCCTCTTCCGGGCCGATGTCGGGCGCCAATGGCGCGCTTCCCTGGATCGTCTTTGAGCGGGATCGCGATCGGCTCAGTCAGGAATTTCCCGATCTGAAAGTAGATTCCATTCAGTACCGAAACCCCTTGCTGTATTTGCTTTCGGGCGGCGTGAGTTTCAAGCAGCTACTGCCCGATATCAGCTATTCCCTTGTGAACTGGCTGGACCGTGCACTGCCCAGGATCGTTCCGGGCTTTTCCATGTTCACGCGCATCGAGCTGATCAAGCGGTCAGCGGAAGACTAAAGATTCAATCGATGGCGGGAAGCAGCTTGGAGCGCACCTCGCCAAAACCGATGCGCAATCCATTGGCCATTCCATGCGCCCGCATGATCACCGTGTCTCCATCCATCAGGAACTTGCGCTCACTGCCATCAGAAAGCTTCAGCGGTTTTGTTCCCTTCCAGCTCAACTCGAGCATGCTGCCGTAGCTGTCTTCGGTGGGTCCGCTGATGGTGCCGCTGGCCATCATATCTCCTGCCTGCACATTGCAGCCATTCACCGTATGATGCGTAAGCTGTTGGGCCATGCTCCAATAGAGGTATTTCATATTCGAGCGTGAAACACAGTGTTCCGCGCCGTTTTCAGGCTGAATGCAGACCTCCAGGTCCAGGTCGAAATTGTGGGCGCCTCCGTGGTTCAGGTAATCGAGAACGGGTGGGTCCTGGACCGGTCCCTGAACTCTGAAGGGTTCGAGTGCATCAAGGGTTACGATCCAAGGGGAGACAGAGGAACCGAAATTCTTCCCGAGGAAGGGGCCGAGCGGTACATATTCCCATTTCTGCAGATCGCGGGCCGACCAATCGTTGAAGACGACCACTCCAAAGATGTGCTCCTCGGCTTCAGAAATGCCGATGGGGTGGCCCAGATCCTTGCCTTTGTGCGTGATGAAGGCCATTTCCAATTCAAAGTCCATGAGCCTGGATGCTCCAAAGACAGGTTGTTCTGCATCAGGGGGCAGCATTTGACCCTTCGGCCGTACAATGTCTTCACCACTGACCACGATGGAGGAAGCCCGTCCGTGGTAGCCCACTGGTAAATGCAGCCAATTGGGCATCAATGCATTTTCCTTGCCCCGGAACATGATGCCCACATTGGTGGCGTGTTCCCGGCTGCTGTAAAAATCCGTGTAGTCCTGTACGAAGACCGGCAAGAGCATCTGCACGTCCTCAACAGCGTACAAGACTTCTTTTCTGTGCGCTTCGTTGTCTCTGAGGATCGGTTCCTGAAGATCGAACAATTGAGCCAGCCGATCGCGCAGCGCACGAGTCACCGGTTTCCCCAGTTCGATGAATGCATTCAAAGTGTTTTGCAGAAAGACATCATCGGGAAGCTCGAACTCAAGATCCTTAAAGTAGCCCAGTTGATGCAGCGCAGCCAGGTCGATCACCACATCGCCGATCCGAGTGCCAGCCGAAACCATTTCATTATCAGTTGAAAAGATGCCAAAAGGAAGGTTCTGGATCGGAAAGTCGCTGTCCTGTGGAACGGTCAACCAGGAACGCCTTTGGGGGTCGTTTGCGTAGCGCATTATGGACTAATTTTGACCAAAGATATAAACCCAAAAGCCCACTGTTCCATGGAAAGAGACCTTCAGATCTTTGAGTTGATCGAAGCAGAGAACCAGCGTCAAAGAGAAGGCTTGGAGCTGATCGCTTCCGAGAATTTTGCGAGCCAACAGGTGATGGATGCCATGGGCTCCGTGTTCACCAACAAATACGCCGAGGGTTATCCTGGCCGTCGCTATTATGGCGGATGCGAGGTTGTTGATGAGATGGAAAATGTGGCCTTGGAGCGCGTTAAAGCCCTCTTTGGTGCCGAGTATGCCAATGTGCAGCCGCATTCAGGTGCTACGGCCAATGCGGCGGTTTTTCTGGCCCTGCTGAAGCCCGGAGCCAAGATCATGGGATTCGACCTGAGTCATGGAGGTCATCTGACCCATGGTTCGCCTGTAAATTTTTCAGGCAAGTACTTTCAGCCTTCCTTTTACGGAGTTGAAGAATCAACAGGACTCCTCAACTACGATGAGATACAGAAGCGGGCCGAACAAGAGCGTCCCGATCTGATCATTTGCGGCGCTTCGGCTTATTCCCGCGATATCGATTATGTGCGTTTTCGTTCGATCGCCGATTCAGTAGGCGCACTGCTCATGGCCGACATCAGCCATCCTTCTGGGCTGATCGCCAAAGGCGTGCTCAACGATCCGCTTCCACATTGCCACGTGGTCACCACGACGACCCACAAGACCCTGCGAGGACCCAGAGGAGGACTCATCATGATGGGTAAGGACTTTGAGAATCCCTTCGGTCTAAAAACACCCAAAGGCAAGGTGAAGAGCATGTCGGCCCTGCTCGACGGAGCTGTTTTTCCCGGCACGCAGGGCGGACCCCTTGAGCACGTGATCGCGGCCAAAGCCGTGGCCTTTGGCGAGGCCTTGGAAGACAGCTACATGGAATACATCCTGCAGGTGCAAAAGAATGCCCAGGCCATGGCGGGTGCATTCGTTGAGCGGGACTACCATCTGATCTCGGGCGGCACAGACAACCACTTGATGCTCATCGATCTGCGGAACAAGGGCGTGACCGGTAAAGCAGCCGAAGAATCTTTGGGAAAGGCCGGTTTTACCATCAACAAGAACATGGTGCCCTTTGACGACAAGTCGCCCTTTGTCACTTCCGGAATTCGTTTGGGAACCGCAGCCCTGACCACCAGAGGCTTGAAGGAAGCAGACTTTATCCGTGTTGCCGACATGATGGACCAGGCCCTTCAGCAGTGGGAGGACGAAGCGGCCCTTGAGCGTATCGAATCGGAGGTGGCCGAATGGATGAGCGACAAGCCGCTCTTCGCTTGGTAAAGACCTTGCGTCTGCTGTGGGCAGCGGGATTCCTTGTTGCCTGTGATGCAGCTGAAGAAGCTTCCACAACTCCGGAAGAGCAGCTCTCTGGCCGTTGGACCTTGGCCTATATGGATGTTGTAGACAGCCTGGGCGATGCCCAGCCGTATATGGGCGGAATGAGGGGTTCGCTCTTGTATCATCCTTCGGGCACAATGAGTCTCCACCTGACCCCAGAGAACTATCCAGATCCCATGGGTTCCTTCAGCAACTTCGACAGCCTGCAGTCAGTGGAGCATTTGAAGCATTTGGCGAATTTTTACAGCTACACTGGAAGCTATCGGATAGAGAACGACAGTGTTTTGCTGCATCGTTCCTCGATGCATTCCAACCCAAGGGAGTGGAACCGAGATAGTCGCAGAGCATTTCGCCTGAGCGGAGACAGTTTGTTCATGCGTCCTTTGGCCGCGGGCCTGGAGCGCATTCGGCTTTTGTGGATCAAGGATTCGTGACCCATTGGCTCTATCTCTTGATGACGCGAAGCTGCTCACCCGCTGCCTGGAACAGATAAGTGCCAGCAGGCAGTTCGGACAGGTCGAGAATGAATTCGTGGCCTATGGTCGTTCCCAGCCTGATCGGCTTTCCGCTTAGATCCATCAATTGGTATGGAGTGTATTCCTCTGGCAGGCCTGCGATGTGCACTTTGTTCTGCGCAGGGTTGGGTCGAGCGCGTAAGCTCGATTTCTCCTCGGTCTCTACTGAAATATCGGGCAGGCAATCAGAGAAAAAGTCCTTGATGTAGTTCAACTGAGTGGCATTGATCCCATGTCCGGCATCTCCCTTCAAGTGTGCGATCTGGCCTGAGAGATAGGCGAATTCAGAAACAGACGGCGTTCCAAAAGCGACCCCATTGCTCAGCTGGCTGCCGATGTAGCCTTGATCCTGCGCCAATACGAAGGCAGCGTATTCCGCATCCAGAAAATTCAATCCAACTGCCGGTCCGCCCGAATAGGGAATAACGAAGTCGTTGGTATTGCAGATGCTTAAGTACCGCCTTCCTGCGCTTGGCTGAACTGCCAGATCATAGCCGCAATGGTTCTGAGAAGGGTCCGTGGAAGTTCCCTGGGTTTGGAAAAAACTTCCCGATCGGAATTGGTTGTCATGCAGTTGTGAGACGACCGCGCAGGTGCGGTCTATGGCCGGGTCGTTGTTTTCAATGTACATCCGGTTCACCAATGCTCCGCCATTGGAGATCCCGAGCAATCGGATCTTGGCTGTGTCTATGTTCGTGAAATTCTTCAGCGATAGGACCAGCTCACCGAGCATTTCCACATCCGGCCCATCGCTGTTTTCCGAGCAGATGTTCCAGCTGTTCATATATCCCAAAGGAGCGAGCAGTACATGGCAACTCAGGAGATCTTTGAATTGCCCGATCATCTGCTGGGGGTTTCCGCCATTCCCATGAAGGAGGATGCAGACCGGAAAACCCGTGTTCGGTGGGGTGCCCTGAGGAACACGCACTGCCACCGTGTAGGTGTACCCATTGGGCACTTGCCACCAGGTCTTGGTGATGTTCAGGTTGGTTGCATTGGTCAGTGATTGCGCCTTACTCATCAGCGGAAGCACCGTCAACAGAAGAAAGAGCAGCCTTTGTTTCATCGGTCAAAGGAAATCAATTCACTCACTGTATGGTTTAAAAGTCAGCTCTATTGTACAAATTCGTGTTAATTAAACCCGTGCAGTTGCGCCTACTGACCATATCCATCCTATTCGCCCTATCGGCAAGTGCACAACGTACCTACATCAATACGGTGGACAATGCCGTTTTTGGATCCCAAGGGGTGGTTGTTCCTGCCGGACCTTCGGGACACCTGCTCTTCACCCTTGATCAGGGCTATATGGTGCGATACGACGTCTGTGGGAACGAACTCTTTGCTCGGGAGATCGATCTGCCCGGCAATCCGGAACTCGTAGATCTCATTGCCCTGTCCAATGGTGACTTTGGCCTGCTGGCGGCCAGTGCCAACATCCGAAGGGATGCGATCATCGCCCGTCTGGACAGTTCAGGAAATCTGCTTTGGGTCAACCAGTATCAAGATGCCAATTTCGATCAGCGGCAGTTTCCCTACAG
>CATILC010000238.1 GCA_949516455.1 Flavobacteriia bacterium
GATCTGCACCTTCTCCTCCAGCGTATAGCCGTTGATCTCTATGATCTCCATACGGTCTCGGAGTGCAGGCTGAATACTGCTCAGACTGTTGGCTGTGGCAATGAAGAGCACTTTACTCAGGTCATAACCCAGTTCGACGAAATTGTCCGTGAAGCTGTTGTTCTGCTCTGGATCGAGTACTTCCAGCATGGCACTGCTGGGGTCGCCATGTCCGCCATATGAGATCTTGTCGATCTCGTCGAGCACAAATACGGGATTGGAGGTCTCCGCTTTTTTAAGGGATTGGATGATCCGACCGGGCATGGCACCGATGTAGGTCTTCCGATGCCCTCTGATCTCCGCTTCATCACGCAGCCCGCCGAGGGCCACACGCACATACTTTCTCTTCAGGGCCCGGGCAACAGATTTTCCCAGAGAGGTCTTTCCCACTCCTGGTGGGCCGTACAAACAGAGAATAGGTGATTTCATGTCGCCTTTCAACTTCAGTACGGCGAGGTATTCCAAGATGCGCTCCTTGACCTTCTCCAATCCAAAATGGTCCTGATCGAGGATCTTCCGGGCGCGATTGAGATCGAGATCGTCCTTGGAAATGTGGTCCCAGGGAAGATCGAGTAAGAGTTCGAGGTAATTGCGCTGAACAGAATACTCCGGCATCTGTGGATTCAGTCGCTGCAGTTTTCCGAGTTCTTTCTCAAAGGTCTGTGCCACCTCGTCCGGCCATTTCTTTGAATTGCTGCGGCTACGGAGTTCCTCGACTTCCATTTCATAGGACGTGCCCCCGAGTTCTTCCTGAATGGTCTTCATCTGCTGATGAAGGAAATACTCCCGCTGCTGCTGATCGAATTCTGTCTTGACCTTGGACTGGATCTCGTTCTTCATCTCCAGCATCTGCAGTTCGTTGTTGAGATGCTTCAGCACGGAATTGGCCCGCTTGACCAGATCGTTCTCCTCGAGCAATTGCTGCTTGCCCGGAACGTCCAGATTCATATTGGAGGAAATGAAATTGACCAGAAATGTGGGGCTCTCGATATTCTTTACTGCGATCGTGGCCTCTGTTGGAATATTCGGCGACTCTTTGATGATGTGCAGGGCCACATCCTTGATCGAATCGATGAGGGCCTTGAATGGTCCGGTGCTGCGCTTGGGTTTTTGCTCCTGCAGTCCGTGGACCGTAGCGCGCAGATAGGGCTCAGCGCCGATGACCTGTTCGATGCGGAAACGCTTCTTGCCTTGGAGGATGACCGTTGTGTTTCCATCGGGCATTTTGAACATGCGCAGGATCTTGGCCAGTGTGCCCACCGAATAGAGACTTTCAGGATCTGGGTCTTCATCCTCCGCACTGCGCTGTGCAAGTATACCCACCAGGTTATCGGATTTCTGTGCGTCGTTCAGGAGCTTGATCGATTTGTCCCGACCCGCAGTGATGGGGATCACCACACCTGGAAAGAGTACGGTATTCCTGAGCGGCAAAATGGGCAGAATGTCCGGGAGATCCTCCTGATTCATCTCTTCCTCATCGTCAGAGGTCATCAGTGGAATGAATTCCGCGTCCTCCGGGTTGCCCTGTAAACCAGCCTCACTCAAAGGGAATTTGTCGTCTCGTCCAAACATGAAGTCAAATAATAAAAGTGCACCCCTCTTTTGGGACATCTGCACAGGGGCAAGCATCGTTCCGCTTTGCGAATCGGACAATATGGCTAGCGCAATTCAGCCGATTCGTCAAAAACATGCCGGAGGACCGCTCGCTCCACCTCATCGAGATCGATCCCTCTTCTGCTCATCACCTTCTCGGCCGTTTCCATCGCCTTGTCAAATCGATATTCAGTGAAACCAGAGGAACCGCCCCAACTGAAAGAGGGAATGAAGTTTCTCGGAAACCCTGCACCGAAGATATTTGAGGAGACGCCCACCAATGTGCCCGTGTTGAACATGGTATTGATGCCGCTCTTGCTGTGGTCGCCCATGATCAGCCCACAGAATTGCAGACCCGTCGATTCGAACCGCTTGCTCTCGTAGCTCCAGAGACGCACCTCAGCATAGTTGTTCTTCAGGTTGGAGATATTGGTATCCGCCCCCAGATTGCACCATTCCCCCAGAACCGAATTGCCGAGATAGCCGTCGTGTCCTTTGTTGGCATAGCCCATGATCACGGAATTGCTGACTTCACCACCTACCTTGCAATGAGGACCGATCGTAGTGGCGCCGTAGATCTTAGCCGCCAGTTTGAGTTGAGAACTTTCGCCAAGGCACAGACCGCCCCGAACGACACTCCCCTCCATGACCAGACTGTCCTTTCCCAAGTAGATCGGACCGCTCAAACTATTGAATGTCGCAGCCTCCGCCTGCGCACCTTCTTCAATGAAGATGCGGTCACCGATCAGGGTATTGCTCCCACTCAAGGGCGCACTGCTCCTGCCCTTGGTGAGCCTCTGGAAGTCAGATTCCAACTCCTCAGCATTCAGACGAAACAGATCGTACGGATGCCGGCAGAGATGGTATGCATGCGCAAATTCCAGGGTCTCGACATCCTCTTCCCAGTCTTCACCGTTCCAAGCTGCGGAGCTCTTGTAGGCGAGAAGCTCTTCTCCATGTATCAACGCCTGGCCGTCTTCAAGTTCTTCCAGCGCATCGAGAAGAGCCTTGTTTGGGCAGAGCCCACCGTTCACATAAAGATTCATATCTCCAGGCAGGAAAGGATATTTCTCTTTGAGGTGATCTGCGGTGAGGTAGCCCGGGATCAGTCCGAGTTCCGACTCCCACTTTTCGGCAATGGTTTGTATGCCCCACCTGAGCAAACCCATGGGCCGGGTGTAGGTCAGGGGAAGCAAGGCATCGCGCTCCCGTCCGTCAAACAATATCAAATGCATGGTCTGTGTTAAGGTGTATGCAAATTAAAAAGCCTTCCCGAGGGAAGGCTTTATCCGCTAAAAAATGCGATCACTTTTTGAACTTGGCGTAGCGGTTGCGGAACTTGTCCACACGACCTGCTGTATCCACCAACTTTTTCTTTCCTGTGTAGAAGGGGTGAGAGTATCCGGAGATCTCCATCTTCACCAGAGGATATTCAACGCCATCAACCTCGGCCGTGTCCCGGGTGTTGGCGCAGGAACGCGTAATGAACTGATCGCCTGTTCCCATGTCCTTGAATACACAAAGGCGGTAGTTATCTGGATGAATGTCTTTTCTCATGATGAACGTTTTACTTTCCTCAGAAGGGCTGCAAAGATAATGGTTTATCCATGTCAAACAAGACCGACGCTCAGCCCTTAATTTAGCCGCCGTGATGCGAAAGCTCCTATGCCTTTTCGGACTGCTGCTCCTCTTTTGGAATTGCCGCAAAGAAACCACTCGCCCCGCAGTGGCGCAACAACTCGAATTCAGCCAGGATACCGTATTTCTCGACACGGTCTTCACGACCATTGGCAGCAGCACACGGATATTGAAGGTCAGAAACCCCTCTTCTCAAGATGTACAGATTCCAATGATCCGGCTGGGCAGAGGCAATGCGTCCTATTTTCGGATGAATGTGAATGGCGCCTCAGGAAGCTCGATAGCAGATGTCGAATTATTGGCCGAAGACAGCCTGTATATTCTCATCGAAGTGACCGCAGACGTGTTGGGCGCGCCCGACCTGCTCTACACCGACAGCATCGTATTCGATCTGCAGGGGAACCAACAGCAGGATGTGCAGCTGGTCACCCTGGCCAAGAATGCTTATTTCCACCTGCCCGATCGGGCGGATACGATCGGCAATTACATCGTCCCCTACTCTGTGATCGCCAACGACACCACCTGGAGTGCCGATCTGCCCCATGTGGTCTACGGCTACGTATTGGTGGGAGAGAATGCCACTTTGACCATTCCGGCGGAAACCCAGGTTCATTTTCATTCCGGTTCGGGCATGATCGTGGCCGGCAGCCTGCAAACAGATCCATTGGAACTCTCCGATTATGATCAGCCCGTCGTATTCCAAGGGGATCGACTGGAACCCTGGTACGCGGATGTTCCGGGTCAGTGGGGCGGTTTGTTCGGCGGACTCCTCTTTTTGGGCAACAGCCAGAACAATGTGCTGAACAATACCCTGATCAAGAATGCGACCATTGCGGTCCGTCTGGACAGCAACAATTCGGGCACATCCAATGTGCGCCTGAGCAACACACGCATCTACAACAGCTCACGCGTGGGGCTTTATGGTGGTTTTGGTCATTTGCAAGCAGAAAACCTCGTCGTGGGCAACAGCGGCCTGTACGACTTCTTTGCTCTGGGTGGTCGTTACCAATTCCTACACTCCACTTTCGCCAGTTATGGCTCAGGACGGAGCACGCCTTCCATTGGCTTGTTCAACTTCTTTGAAGACGCCGCAGGCAACGAACGTGTCCGGGAATTACTGGACTGCTATTTTGGGAATTGCATCATCTACGGCAACCGGGATACGGAGATCCTTATTGGGGAAAACACCCAGGGAGCACACAATTACCTCTTCCGCAATGTGCTACTTCGCGTGGAAAGCGATCCAGAAGACAACAGCTACGATCTGAATGACCCCAGCCATTTCGACCAGATCGTACAGAACCAAGATCCTGTGTTCCGCGACTACACGGTGAATCGATTTGACCTGGACACCCTCTCCCCCGCCATGGACATGGGCAATCTGCAAGACGGATCATTGGTGCCTTTGGACATTCAGGGAAAACTCAGAAGTTTCAATGGACTTCCTGACCTGGGCGCCTACGAGCGGATCGAATGAGGGCTACCCCCTCTTGATGCTGCAGCCGATCTGCCGGGTCTCAGCTGGATCGGGTTTTTCATTCCGCGCTGCAGCCTCGATGGCATCGTTCAAATAAAAACGCGTGGCGACCCGGTCTTTGTTTTCATATTGATCGTCGATCGAGCCCTTGTAGATCAGTTTCATCTCGGCATCGAACAAGAAGACGTGTGGCGTTGTCCGCGCACCAAAAGCATCTGCCAGCTGATTTTGCTGATCGATCACATAGGCACAGTCATAGCCTTTTTCCGCTGCATGTGCCGCCATGGCCTCCATGGAGTCTTCGTTGCCCCTTTTCTTGGTGTTGCTGTTGACCAGCACCATGCC
>CATILC010000239.1 GCA_949516455.1 Flavobacteriia bacterium
GCCATCATGGCCATGGTGCCTACGAAGAATGTAAAGCCAACATAATCGTTGGGCATCATTTTCGTGACTGCAAGCATAAAAGAAGTCATGTGTTTGGTTTTTGGTTTGAATTGCAGAACGTGAATTTATTGGGTTTTGTTTAACATAGAGGGTAATTTTTCAAAACAATTTTGAACACAGCGCTTATTTATATGATTATGAGGAATTTACAAAAAATATTTTTCCGCGAAAAACACTCTGTTTTGTGCTGATCAGGTCAGAAAATTCTTAATAAGCTCATTTTCAAATGCTTGAATTTTCACCTAATGCGCTCAAATCAGGCGCAAAAGGTTAAACAAAACTGAAAGTTCGAGGAATCTTAAGCCTTCACTTAAACAAAATTATCGGCCTTATCGCAAGGGGGAATCGGACAGCCGTCACATCCCCTGCATAAGGATGCCACAGAGCCAGGCGCCATAGGTCCCAAGTGCATACCCCAGCACGGCCAGCAACACGCCAACTGGTGCAAGACTTGGATGGAAAGCCGCCGCCACGACGGGAGCCGAGGCCGCACCACCGATGTTCGCCTTCGAGCCGACGGCCAAAAGGAAATATGGTGCACGAATCAATTTGCCCACAATGAATAGCAGCAGCACGTGAAAGGCCATCCATATAAGCCCCAAAAGGAACAGGCCTGGATTGTCAAACACCTCGAGGATGTTCATCTTCATGCCAATGGTGGCCACCAATATGTAGATAAAGACACTCCCCACCTTGGAAGCGCCCGAACCTTCGTAGTTCCGCGCCCTGGTGAAACTCAGCAACAGTCCAAAGGAAGTGGCCAGAACGATCAGCCAGAAAAACCCACTGGTCAGACTGAAGCGCGCCAGTTGCGGGGCGTTCGCTTTGATCCATGAGCTCAATCCATCTCCGACCAAGTGGGCCAGACCCGTAAGGCCAAAGGCAATGCCCAGAATGATCATATAGTCTCTGAAGCTCGCGATGCGTGCGCTCTTCTTGGCAAACTCCTCCATTTTTTGTTTCAGTCCGTCAATGGTGGAGGCATCGGCCTTGAAAAAACGGTCGAGGGATTCATTTCTGCCCACACCAAATAGAAGGAAGGCCATCCAGATCTCTGCGACGATCACGTCCACGGTGATCATGATCGAATACAACCGACTGCTGGGCTGGAAGATCTCGAACATGGCCGCCTGATTCGCTCCGCCGCCTATCCAGCTCCCGGCAATGGTGGTCATGCCGCGCCAGACTTCCTCTGAACCGCTCCCAGCAATGGCCTCTGGCATGATCTGCTGCATGAGCATCAGGGCCAAAGGACCGCCCAGCACCACGCCCACTGTTCCAGTCAGAAACATGATGAGCGCCTTGGGGCCCAGGCGAAAGACCTCTTTCAGGTCGATGCTCAGGGTGAGCAGGATCAGACTGGCGGGAAGCAAAAAGCGGGAAGCCACAAAATAGAGCCGCGAACTGCCGGTAAAGGGCGCAATAAGGTCGAAGGATATGTGCTCCGCCTCCACCCAGTGCCTGAAGTCATGCAAACTGCTCATCGGCTCCGCCGGCACATAGCCTTGCTCGGCCAGCGCAGACAAAGCGGCTTCAAGGTCGAGCCAGGCAGGCGAAATAATGCCAAGTGTATTGAATAAGGAAGGAAGAAAATAGCAGAGTAGGAGCGCGGGCACCACCGAATAGAATTTCTTGAAGCTCGGCTGCTCGGCCGTGTAAAAGATGGCCATCAGCAGGGCCATGAGAATTCCAAATACCACCGCATCGTTGGTGATCAGCGGTTTGAGGGATACGATCTCTTCCATGAGGTGCAAGATGGCAATTGCCCGTCAATATCCGCACTCCTCCTTTAGCACTGCACGCAGATGGTCTTTCCATATCCGATAACCCTCGGCATTCATATGCAGCGAATCGGAGGTGAAAAGATCCCCCCGCACCTTCTGGCGCTCATCGAGCATCAGGGGCCAAACATTGGCAAAGAAGACCTGATCGTCCTGATCGGCCAGGGCCTCTAGCCGCTGATGCGTTTCGATGTATTCTGCACGCAAGTGCCAGCGCGAAGGACTGGGTTTGGGTGCGATGAGCACCAAAAGGGCATTGGGCAGTCTCGTTCGGATCGAGGCGATGACCTCCTTCGCATCGCTTTCCACCCAATCGGCTTTCTTGCCCAGGGCGATGTCGTTGTCCCCTTCGTAGACGAAGACCACATCGGGCGTGTATTTGAAGATGACCGAATCCTGCAATCGGAGCAAGTCGCTGAATTGCGATCCGCCAAAGCCGGTGTTGATCGTTTGGAATTCAGGGAAATCAGCACCCACTGTTTTCCACATCCGTATGGATGAGCTCCCGGTGAACAGCAAGGTCTTGGTCCCATCCGAATCAGACGCCAAGACGCCCGAACCGATCTGCCGGGAACAGGCGAATATGCCCAATCCGAGCAACAGTCCCCATGCCCACACAACGACCAGCCGCTCCCTTTTGCTGTTCATTTCTGCTTCCTTTTAGAGGCGGGTGGCGCCTCTTTCTTTTGGGTTCGCTCCTTCTCCAAGTCGGTCTTGATGATCTTGTCCCTTTCCAGCGTGGAGATCATATTTCCGAACTGCACCTGAAAGCGACTGCCCTTGACAGACAACACCTTGCCCTTCTGACGCGTCCCCATCATGCGCACTTCGTCTCCAGGCTCAATGGGCACAGCCAGCAGGCGTTTCATCCGTGCATCCTCGCGGCGCTTTTCCCGCTGCGCCTCTTGCTCGGTCATCTTCTTTGCCTGCGCAGTCTGTTCGGTCAGAAACGAAATGATCCGGTCCGTCAATTCCTTTCTGGCCTTTTTGCTCTTGGCCTTTTCCCACTCCTGCACAAAACGGGCAAATCGCTTGCCCCACATCAGCTGCCGACTTTGCTCCTCGTTCACATTCCCCTGCTTTTTAAGCTTCGCCTCCAGCTTCCTGATCTTGTCTTCCTGCTCGGACTTGAGCTCGCGGAGGAGCGCCAGTTCCTCGGTCAGTCGCTTTCGTTTCTCGGTGAGCTGCTGTTTTTCCCGCTGTACGCCACTCAAGAGACCGTCCAGGCGCACCTTGTCTTTGGAGAGTCGTCGCTTGGCCTTTCGGATGAGTTCTTCAAGAAGGCCCGCTCTTCGAGCGACCTCGAAGGTGTAGGAGCTGCCCGGCGTGCCCGTCTCCAGACGATATTCCGGGCGGAAGTGCTTCTGATCGAAGGCCATGTTCCCGTTGAAGGCCCCATCGAGCTGTGAGGCCAGGGATTTGATGCGGTTGTAGTGGGTCGTGATCACGCCCCGGACTTTCAGTCCATGGAGTCGCTCCAAAACCTCCTCGGCCAGTGCGCTGCCCAGGTCGGGGTCGGTTCCCGAACCGAACTCATCGATCAACAGGAGTGCATTGGCATCGGCCCGCTCGAGGAAGACTTTCATTTTCTCCAGACGCGAACTGTAGGTGGACAATTCGTTTTCTATGGATTGGCTGTCGCCGATGTCTCCCAAAAGACCGTCCACGAAGGCCACCTCCGATCCCGGATCCAAGGGAACGGGAATACCGCACTGCAGCATGCACTGGATGAGTCCAACTGTTTTCAGCGCGATGGATTTG
This sequence comes from Flavobacteriia bacterium, assembly GCA_949516455.1. GTDB lineage: Bacteria > Bacteroidota > Bacteroidia > Flavobacteriales > Schleiferiaceae > RFXV01. The sequence continues at coordinate 3,603 of CATILC010000239.1, forward strand.
CCGCCCGCATTCGGGCCACTGATCACCAAAAGACGCGATGAGGGATCGAGTTCAAGGCTGCACGGCACCGTGGGCTTGCTCTTGCGCTGGTTGTGCAGCAGAAGGACGGGGTTCCTCGCTTCGATCAAACGGGTTCTGCCCTCCCGGTTCACCCTCGGAACAATGCAATCGAACCGCTTGCCGAACTGCGCTTTTGCACGGACGACATCCAAGCGGATGAGCAGGTCTCTGTAGCGCTCGAGTTGAGGTTGATAGAGCGCCATTTCGGCCGTTAGCTGCCTGAGGATCCGCTGCACCTCTTTTCGCTCCTCGTCGATGAGCTGGGCGATCTCATTGTTGATGGCGATGCATTCGGACGGTTCCATATAATAGAGCGAATGCTTGTTGGAACTTCCGTGGAAGATGCCATTCACCTGACTCTTGTAGCCTGCCTGGACCGCAAGGACGCGCCTGTTGTCGTGTACGCTCTCATCGATGTCGCCCAACAAGCCTTTGGAGGCGAGTTTCTGACGGACCCGATAAAAGATGCGGTCTGCTGCCGTACGTTTCTTGCCCAGGCTTGACCGGATGTCGGCCAGTTCCCTGCTGGCTGAGGAGCGGACGGTGCGGTGCGGGTCAAAGACGGCCTCGATCGCCTTGGGGATCTGAGGGAGCGGGGGGTCTTCCTCGATAAGGGCAAACAATTCGGGAGCCTCCAAACGATGCTCCTTCAGGTGCCGGTAGGCGCCGCTTTGTGCCAGACAAAGCGATATGAGTTCAAAGAACTGGTCGGCATCCAGACATGCGTTCCTGGTCTTGAGTAAACTGAGTGTATCCGCACCGAGCTCGAAGCTCAGGGCCGGCAAGGGAAATTCTCGCAAATACAGCTGCAGGCATTCATCGGCCTTTCGCAGTGCAGAAAGCACTTCATTATATGCCCCGGAAGGAAGCAGTTGCCCGATCTCCTCTGCGGCCTCCAGGGTGCTGCATCTGGATTGCAGTTCTTCCAGGATCTCTGGAAAGTCCAGCGATCCCGTCAGGTCGGAAGGAAAGATGTGGAGCGGTTGCCTCATTTGATCCGGTAGGTTCCGGCTGGGGCTATTCGTTCCACCAGCCTTGAACGGTCTCTAACTGAAGCGCAGGAATGTCCAATTTGTTCTTTTTGCGCTGTCCGTTCAACTGCTGATGTACCTGTGTGGGCTTGAGTGCGCGCATCTTGTCTGGATCGCCGAAGAACTCCATCACCACAGATCTCCACTCTTCGGGCAGGTCGATCGCATCCCAGGAATCCGAACCGCTGCTGATGGCTGCTGCTTCCGGCCGCATCTGCGGGAAGAACAAGACTTCCTGAATGCTGCTTTGGTTGGTGAAGAGCATGGCCAGTCGGTCGATGCCCACGCCCATGCCCGATGTAGGAGGCATTCCGTATTCCAGTGCGCGCAGAAAATCCTGATCGATGAACATGGCTTCGTCGTCGCCTTTTTCGCTCAGGCGCAGCTGTTCTTCAAAACGCTCGCGCTGATCGATGGGATCGTTGAGCTCCGAATAGGCATTGGCGATCTCTTTGCCGTTGATCATGAGCTCGAATCGCTCGGTGAGTTCTGGATCTTCCCGATGTCTTTTGCACAGAGGCGACATTTCGATCGGATAATCCGTAATGAAGGTTGGCTGAATGTACTTGTGCTCGCATTTCTCACCGAACAATTCGTCGATGAGTTTTCCCTTGCCCATGCTTTCGTCCACTTCGATGCCCTGTCGGACGCACTCCATGCGCAGCTCTTCCTCACTTTTTCCCTTGATGTCGAAGCCCGTGTGGTCGAGTATTGCCTGACGCATGGGAACCCTTGGGAAAGGTGCTTTCAGGGAAATGCTTTCCGAGCCATATGTAAGTTCGGCAGTTCCCAGGCACTTTGTGGCCATGAACTCGAGCATCTGCTCGGTGAACTCCATCATCCAGCGGTAGTCCTTATAGGCCACATAGATCTCGAGTACAGTGAATTCGGGATTGTGGGTCCGGTCCATGCCCTCATTGCGAAAGTCTTTGGCAAACTCGTAGACACCTTCAAATCCGCCGACGATCAGCCGCTTCAGGTACAGCTCATTGGCGATGCGCAAGTACAGGGGAATATCCAGCGCATTGTGGTGGGTCACGAACGGACGGGCAGCCGCTCCTCCGGGGATGGGCTGAAGGATGGGCGTTTCCACTTCCAAATATCCCTTGTCGTTGAAGAATTCCCGCATGGCGTTGACCATCTTGGTACGCAGAATGAAAACCTCGCGCACCTCTTGATTGACCACCAGATCCACATAGCGCATTCGGTAGCGCAGTTCAGGATCGGAAAAAGCATCGTGCACCTGGCCTTCCGCGTCGGTCTTGACCACGGGCAGGGGGCGAATCGCCTTGCTCAAAACGGTCAGCTCCCGCACCATAACGGAGATTTCGCCTGTCTGGGTGCGGAACAATTCGCCCTTGACACCAATGAAATCACCGATGTCCAGCAGCTTCTTGAACAGCTCGTTGTAGCGGGTCTTGTCTTCACCCGGGCAGAGTTCGTCCCGGTTCAGATACAGTTGCACATCGGCTGTCGGATCGCGAAGCACAGCGAACGAAGCCTTCCCCATGATGCGTCTGCTCATCAGCCGACCGGCCAGACACACAACTGTGGCATTTTCCGTCAACTCACCATCAGCAGTAATTTGAGCGGCCGTATGGCTTACCGGGAAGCGCTCCGCCGGATAGGGTTCGATATTCAATTCCCGCATGCGGCCCAGGGCTTCGCGCCTGAGGTTCTCCTGTTCACTGAGCATAAGAGGCTGTATAAAGCTGACCGCAAAGATATAAGCCCCAAAGGCCTGCGCTTGTCTTCGGACGACTAGCTTTGCAACTCGATCAAAAATGCATGATCATGACCTCAATGAAGGACCTCATCGCTGGCTTCCCTGCCCACCTTAAAGAAGGTGTTGCCCTGGCAGACAATGCCTCATGGAAAAACCCTGGAAAACGATTCAAGGCCGTTTTGATCACAGGCCTTGGCGGATCCGGCATCGGAGGCAGCCTGGCTGCAGAGTGGATGAATCCGACATCTGCCACCCCGATCCTGGTCAATAAAGACTACTACTTGCCCGCCTGGGTGGATGAGCACGCTTTGGTGATCGCCTGCAGCTACTCAGGGAATACGGAGGAAACGCTCTCTGCCATGGATCAGGCGCTGGAACGAAATGCAGAAGTGGCCGTGATCAGCAGCGGAGGACGCATGTTGCAGATCGCCAAAGAGAAAGGACTCAACGCTGTTGCGCTTCCCGGTGGGAACCCTCCCCGCTCCATGATGGGCTACAGCATCAGTTGCTTGATGGCCTATCTGGAATTCTACGGATTGAATGTGCCCGCTTGGCGCCCTGCTTGGGAAGAGGCCGTCCGCGATATGAACGAACAAAAGGAGCGCTACCACAAAGAGGCCGAAGAGCATGCCCGCACATTGCATGGGAAGACCATTGCGGTTTACGCCACGGACGGGCTTGCGGCCATGGGCGAGCGCATGCGTCAGCAATTCAACGAGAACAGCAAGATGCTGGGTTGGTCAGCGGCCATACCCGAAATGAACCACAACGAACTCGTCGGCTGGGCCGGTGGAGACCAGCGCATGGCCGTTCTTGTTTTGCGTCACAGCGGAGAATTCGAACGCAATGCCGTTCGTGCCGAGATCAATAAAGAGACGCTGAAACACTATACGCCACATCTGCTGGAATGGCGTTCAGACTGCAGCCATCCGATCGCTCAGGCTTTGTGCCTGAGTCATCTGGCCGACTGGACCTCCTATTATCTCTCTGAGATGAATGGCGTGGACATCATGGACATACAGGTCATCGACCATCTCAAAAGCGAACTGGGAAAACTTTGACCGATCGCCCGTCAGTGGAATGCCTAGATCTGGGGCTGATCTCCTTTCAGGAAGCCTGGAGCATACAGGAACGCTACTTCGAAGAAGTGGTGGAACGAAAGAAAAGGAACAGGGACAAGCCCGAGGATCTTCAGGAAAGGCGCAAGCATTATTTGCTCTTCTGCGAGCATCCGCATGTATATACCCTCGGCAGGAATGGAAAAGCCGATCATCTGCTCATCGATGAGCAAAAGCTCAAGGCCATAGGGGCCGAGTTCCTTCCGATCAACCGCGGAGGCGACATCACCTACCACGGTCCGGGGCAGTTGGTGGGCTATCCCATCCTCGACCTGGATGATTTCACTACAGACATCCACGAATACCTGCGCCGCCTGGAAGAGGTCGTGATCCGAACACTTGGCAGCTATGGCCTGGTCGCAGAACGCTCGGCAGGAGAAACGGGGGTCTGGCTGGATGCAGATGGTGGCCGTCCACGAAAAATATGCGCCATGGGAATAAGGGCCTCCCGCTGGGTCACCATGCACGGGTGGGCGCTGAATCATCAGGTGGACATGCGCTATTTTGACTACATTGTTCCCTGTGGCATTCAGGGGAAGGCCGTGACCAGCATGGACAGCGAACTCGGTGGATCGAACCCGGGACGCAATGAGGTCCGGGAAGAATTGGTCCGCTCTTTCTCTGAGGTGTTCAACTGTACTTGCAGATGGCCAGAAAATTCTTCAAACGCGCACTGATCGGAGCCTTGCTGCTCAGTGCCTCACTCACGCTCCTTCTCTACCTAACGGACAACGCCTACATCATCAAGGGCGTCAGCCACACCTATTTGCGCGGAAAGAAAAGTCCGGGCATCACAGACCATGCTCTTTTCGATGTACGTACTGTAGAGGCCCCATCGCCCAGTGCGCTGCCACTGCACGGCGAATACAACCAAAAAGAAATGACCGATCGGCTGAGTGCCGAATTGGCCAAGTGGAAGAGCGTGGCCTTTTTGGTCTTCCTCCGCGACAGCCTGATCCACGAACAGTACTGGGATGGATTCAGTGCCGATTCACGGACCAATACCTACTCGGCCAGCAAGACCGTGGTGACCCTGGCCGCACAAAAAGCCATCGAGCAAGGCTTGATCGAGGGCTGGGACCAAAAGGCCAAAGACCATCTGCCCGAGCTCAAAGGCGCATATGCCGATCAGCTCAGCTTGCGACACCTCAGTACCATGACCGCCGGGCTGGACTGGGACGAACATTACAGCAGCCCCTTCACCATAACCGCCAAGACCTATTACACGGATCGACTGGAAGAGGTGATGCTCGGCGTGGAGATCGCGGAACC
>CATILC010000240.1 GCA_949516455.1 Flavobacteriia bacterium
AAAATGGGAATAAAGTCTCAAAGTGGGAAATGGTTTTGTTGCGATTGTCCATCATTCCTTTTAAGGATGGAACAAAATTACGTATTTTCTACTAAGGTGCTCAGCTTCTGAATCAGCTCGTGCGCAGGGAGAACGCCAGACGATCTCCAAACCTGTTCCCCTGATCGGTAGGCGATCAGGGTGGGGACACTTTGAATGCCCAATTGCCCAGCGAGTTGAGCGTTCTTATCGATGTCGATCTTCAGAATGCGCACGCGATCACCCATTTGTTGGGCCACATCTTTTAAAATGGGCTTCAGCATCTTGCAGGGTTGGCACCACTCGGCGCTGAAATCGACCAGAACCAATGGATGACTTTCTACAAGCTCTTTGAAGCTGCTCATGGTTGATCTGGGTAGCTGACTGCACGACCTGCTCCGGTCCATGCTTTGATGCCGCCATCGAGATTGTAAAGACGATCAAAACCCTGCTCCTGCATGATTTTCATGGCGCGCCCGCTGCGCCCTCCCGAACGGCAGTATATATAAATGGTCTTGGCCTTGTCCAATGTGGAGATGCGCTCGGCAAAATTTTCCGCGTAATAGTCGATCATCAAAGCACCGGGTATATGGCCGGATTGAAATTCTTCATCAGTACGCACATCCAGTAAGATGCATGTGCTGTCTGTGCTGTACTTGGAAAAGTCTTCCGTTGAAAGATCCATGGCGAATCCTGTGCTCTGTTCTGTGGATGCTTCTTTGCTTGTGGGTCCGCATCCCGCAGCCAAAAGGAAACCGAAGAATGCGATACTGTATGTCGTTGCAGTAGTTTGTTTCATGAGGTCCATTTTTTAAGTGAGGTCCAAGCGCCACCATTGTGGGCATCGAAGCCCATGGCGTTCAGGCTGCTTTTTCCCATTCGGCTCCGCACGCCGCTGGCACAGCATACAATGACCGGTCGCTGCTTATCAAGTTTCCCAGCCTTCGTTTTGAGCTGATCGAGAGGGATGTTCACAGAATTCTTCAAGTGGCCGCTGCGGTATTCTCCGGGGCTGCGGACATCCACGATCTGTGCCTTTCTGTTTTCAATGAGCTCGGTCCAGTCGGTTCCTCCACCGAAGAGTCGTGTTAGCCAGCCCATTACTGCTTGAGAAGTCGAACGTCGGTCCAGCCGCCGCCATTGTGCACATCGCTCAGTCCCTGGGCCTTCAGGAATTCCGTAGCACGGCCACTGCGCATGCCGCTGCGGCAACAGAGGATCAGAGGTGTGCTGAACTTCTTGAATTCGTCAAGCCTTTCTTCGACCTGGTCCAAAGGGATGTTCACCGTTCCCTCCAAATGCCCTTCGTTGAATTCTCCGGGGGTCCGTACATCCACGATGGAAGCTTCTGGGTGGTTGATCAGTTCGTGCAGATCCATTAAGCGTATGGTTTCTCTGACAAATATAGTTTTTGACACAGCTTCTCAGATATCATAGGCTCCGCTCTTGTCCCGTGTATATTTGAGGTGATGAATCCCAACCTCGATCCGCAAGGAGATCCCAGCGACCTGGAGCATCAGGAACTGGACAAACAACTTCGCCCGCTGTCCTTTGACGATTTTGCAGGTCAGGACAAAGTGCTAGAGAACCTGAAGATCTTCGTTGAAGCGGCCAACCAGCGAGATGAGGCCCTCGATCATGTGCTCCTGCACGGACCTCCAGGTCTGGGAAAGACGACTTTGTCCTATATACTGGCCAATGAACTGGATGCGCGCATTCAGGTGACCTCGGGCCCCGTGCTCGACAAACCAGGCGATCTGGCCGGACTGCTGACCAACCTCAACGAGCGGGACATCCTCTTTGTGGACGAGATACACCGGCTGAGTCCGGTCATTGAAGAATATCTGTATTCGGCCATGGAAGATTTCCGCATCGACATCATGATCGAAGCGGGCCCGAATGCCCGCAGTGTGCAGATCAAGTTGAATCCGTTCACCTTGGTGGGCGCGACCACTCGCTCGGGATTGCTGACTGCGCCCTTGCGCGCTCGTTTTGGCATCAATTCGCGGCTGGAATACTATTCGGTGGAATTGCTGAAGGACATCGTGCACCGCTCCGCAGAGATCTTGCAGGTGCCCATTGAGGAAGAAGCAGCCATCGAGATCGCCCGGCGTTCGCGGGGCACCCCCAGGATCGCCAATGGACTGTTGCGCCGCATGCGCGACTTCGCTCAGGTGAAGGGCGAGGGCCTGATCACCCTGGAGATCGCACGTTACGGTCTGGATGCGCTTCAAGTGGACTCTTCCGGTCTGGACGATATGGACCACCGCATCCTGCGAACGATCATCGAGAAATTCCGCGGAGGGCCAGTGGGCATAACGACCATCGCAACCGCGGTGGGCGAACAGGCCGAAACCGTGGAGGAAGTCTACGAGCCGTATCTGATCCAGGAAGGTTTTCTTCAGCGCACCCCTAGAGGGCGCATGGCCACGGACAGAGCGTATAAGCACCTTGGCCTGAATGTGGCCCGGCCCGATTCCGATCTGTTCAACCCTCCGGCATGACGCCCGAAAAGCGTTCGGTCTGGATAAAGGAACAAGCCAGAGCATTGGGTTTTCTGGACTGCCGCATTGCCAAAGCAGACTTCCTGGAGGAGGAGGCGCCGCTGTTCGAAAAGTGGCTCAACAAAGGATTTCAAGGGCAGATGGCCTGGTTGGAGGATCACTTCGACCTGCGCATGGATCCAAGAAAACTGGTGCCCGGTGCCCGATCGGTGATCAGCCTGATGTACAATTACTTCCCGGAAGAGCAGTCGCTGCAGGAGTCGGCCCCCAAGATCGCGCGCTACGCATTGGGCCGCGACTACCACAAGGTGCTGCGCAAGAAGATGAAACAGCTCATGCGCTCGGCACATGAACAATGGGGTGAAGTGGGCGGACGGGCTTTTGTGGATTCAGGGCCTGTACACGAACGCGCTTGGGCCAGACGGTCTGGTCTGGGTTGGGTCGGAAAGAACAGTCTTTTGCTCAACAAGCAGCACGGTTCCTATTTCTTCCTCTGCGAACTGATCCTCGATGTGGAGCTCGCAGCAGACGATCCCGTTACCGATCACTGCGGAAGTTGTACGCGCTGCATCGATGCCTGCCCGACCGATGCCATAGTGGCCGACCAGGTGATCGACAGCCAAAAGTGCATTTCCTATCTGACGATCGAACTCAAGGAGGCCATCCCCGAGGAGTTCAGCGCCCAATTGAACGGCTGGGCTTTTGGCTGTGATATTTGCCAGGAAGTCTGTCCCTGGAACCGATTCAGCAGCCCGCACTCAGAACCCGATTTTCATCCGCGACCGGAGAGCGGTTCGCTGGACCAAAAGCAGTGGCTCGAGATCACCGAAGACCTTTTCGGGTCGTATTTTGGCAACACCCCGCTTAAGCGGGCAGGTTTTGACCGTTTCAAGGCGAACATCCAACGGGCGGTGGACTCTGAAAAATTTCAAAAGGACAAATGATGATGGGTCTTCCTGCTGCGCCTGCTCCGCGAAATAAAACAGCCAATGGCTGGGCGGTGATCTTCCTTTCTTTTTCCCTGCCATTTATGGTCAGCGGGCAATCCTTACGCGATATCACATTCGGTACAGATTCCACCTTGGATGTCCTGACCTGGAACATCGAGCGTTTCCCGAAGAACGGCACCGCCACGATCGACTCCGTGGCCCGGGTCATTGAAGCATTGGATGCGGATCTGATCGGCATTCAGGAAGTGCGCGATACAGCCATATTTCGGCACATGGTCCGCTCCATACCCGGCTACAAGGTGCATATGGACATTGGATGGTCGGGTGGCCTGGCCTGGGTGTACAAGACGAGTAGGGTTCAGATCCAATCCGTCTATAACATCTTGGATACCTCTCCCTACTGGAATGCCCTCCCAAGATCACCCCTGGTCGTCGAATTCCAGTTTGCCGGTGCGGATTGGGTGGCCATCAACAACCACTACAAATGCTGCGGTGACGGACAACTCGATCCCAACGATCCCAGCGACGAGGAAAACCGAAGAATGGAAGCCAACAACCTGCTCAAACAATACCTGCTGCTGAATCATTCCAGTGACCGTCTCATTGTGCTTGGCGATCTGAACGATAACCTGATGGATCCCTTCCAGCACAATGTGTTTCGCATGTTCATTGCCGATTCCTCGCGCTACCGATTTGCCGATCATGCCTTGGCGCAGGGCCCCAATTATTATTGGTCGTACCCGACCTGGCCTTCTCATCTGGACCACATCCTCATCAGCGATGAGCTGTTCTCCTTTTTTCCGGATCCATCCGCCAGCGCTTTGACCGTCCGAGTCGATGATTTTTTGCCCAATGGCTGGGCGGACTACGATCAATTCCTTTCGGACCATCGTCCTGTTGGTCTGAAGATCCCCTTCAGCCCGTCCATCGGTTCAGAAGAACAGGAACAGGAGGCGCATTGGCTTGTGCCCAATCCCACATCCA
>CATILC010000241.1 GCA_949516455.1 Flavobacteriia bacterium
ACTTACCGCCTGATAAGTCTTTCAGTAAAGTACGACTGGCCATTCTCCAGCTTCAGCACATAGGCTCCACGAGGGATCGCCCAATTCGTCTCCAGTTTTTCTCCTGAGCGAAGTCGTCCTTGATGGATCGCACGCCCCCATATATCGAACAGCGCATAGGTCCAATCGGTCTCAGTAGGATTGGTCAGATACAAGGCGGAGGAGAACGGATTCGGACCCACTTTCACAGGAAGAGAAGTCCACTCGGCATCGGTGCCCAGTGTACCGTTGCTTGCAGCCGGTGTCGGTGTATTGAAAAGTATCCACAGCGGCGATCCGTCGTAGGAACGGCCGTAGGAGATGTCCTCTGTTTGCGGCCCAAACAGGATCATGTCCGCGGTGTCGATCGTTCCTGAAACTTCCTTGAAGAGGCCCACCGCTTCTCCGTCCTTGGACAACTTGAAGTTGCTGTGCCAGGCGTGGACATTGTGCTTCTTGGTCGCCCAGATCAACTTGAATTCGCCGGGTGCCATGGTCGCCGCAGGCAGTTGCCATTTCCTTGGATCGGTCAGGTCGTCGCTTAGAAAATAGTCGGCGAGCCAAATGGGGTTGTTTGACCGATTGTGGAGTTCGATCCAGTCGCCAAAATCCCCATCTTCATCCGAGACGGTCTGGTCATTATCGGCCATGAGCTCATTGATGATGAGATCTCCGTTGGGTTCCTGGCGGTGCACTCTGGGTTGACAAGGTCGACGCCGCTCGTTCTGCGCTGCGTCGGTGGCCACGATCTGGTATTGAATGGCGGCGGGAACCGGAAGATTGACCAGCAATGTTCCATACACTCCGTTTCCAGCGACCCCATCGTCGTCCACGCCGTTGTCGCTCAACGACTTGGTCTGCAGCCCGCTGCCCGTATCGTATTCGATCAGCACATTGGGCACTCCCTCGTCCTCCACGCGAACGGTGACTTTCAGCTCATTTATTGCTCCTGTCCCGCTCAACTGGATATTTTGAAGGATGGGGGCGGCATCGAAGCTGCCCAATTGGCTCAGTGTGTTTGCGTGCCGGGTGGATAGGTAGTCGGAGATCGAGTAGTCCACATGGCCCATGGACTGCGTTCCATTGAAACTGTCGAAGAAGTCTGTCTGATCGAACCCGTAGTCGAGCGTACGGAAGCTGTCCCTGGCCGCATAGGTGTTGATGCGGTCGCGGATGGTGTCAAGTTGAAGGTGTGTCTGTGCCTGGGTGAAGGCCATCGTCCATTTTCTCAGATAAAAAGCATAGATCTCCTTGACCTCAGGAAGCTGAAACAGCCTTTGGACCAAGGGAAGATTCATGCCGCTGTTGATCCAGTTCAGTACATCGCGTTGCGCCCAGTCCTTATTCACCCAATCGATGCCCAGGGTGTTGTCCATGTCGTAGGGAATGAAGTGGAATTTGCCCGAAACGGGATCGTTGTAGAGGTAGTAGTTGTTCTTGTTGTAGGCGTAGTTGTCCCAGTGACCGGTGATCACTTCATAGGCGAGGACCTGCAGGAATCCTTCGATGTCGAACAGCGCATCCAACGCACACTCCAGCTGGTTGAGCGGCGTCTGATCGATCACAGAGATGAATTGTGCGATGTCGCTGTAGTCGTCCTTCTGCTCATTGGTCTTCAGTTCGTAGGCACGCCTTCCGTCGGAGCGGGTGAATTTGTAGTCGTTCGGGTTGCTCGAGATGAATGTGAGGTCAGCCGGCCAAATGCATTTGTACAGATTGCCATCGTCATTTCCAAAGCGCGGTTTCAACCAGTCATCGTTGATGTGCTCGATGTGCACGTATAGGCCGTAATAATTTCCATTGATGTACAATTCAGAATGCTTGGAGCGGGAAACGGGTAATTCAAGGATTCTTCCCCATTTCCAGCTGAAATAGGCCCGGCTGATCGAAGGGTCATTATGTTGTCCGTTCAGATTGATCTTCTTGACGCCTTTGAACCGTCTTCCGTCCTGAAATCGATTTACGGAGATCTTGAATGATTTTTTTTGGGCGTTCCTGGAGGTGTTCCCACGAAGCCTGAAGCCGACATCGTGCAGTGTGTCCGATCCCTGTGGGTCTGTGTAGACAGCGGTCACTCGGTACTCGTGATTGCTGTAGGCGTTGGAGGGGTCGAGCAATGCATTCAAGCTGTCGGTTGGGATCTGTACATCGAATCGGGAAACATTGTCCGGATCGAAGAGTCGGCCATGATCAGGTTGGGGATACTGCGCGTGGACCCCCTCTCCAAAGAGCATGCACAAGATCAAAGGGAACAAGACGCGTTGAGTCGAATTTGCCCAGCCTTGAATGGAAAAAAACCTGAAGAGACGTTTCAAAAGAGATGTCATCATGGGGTCGACAGAACAAAAATGGGCGTTTTGGTTCATTGAGGGTCGATCGAAGGCTGAATATTTCTGAGCAACTCCTCAGCGATCGGCACATCTGCCGGGGCGAGTCTAAACGTATCGATGTCTTTTGGATGGATCCATTCAATGGCATCGTGATCGGTCATTTTTCCAATGCTTCCCATTGCGCGGCAACGGTAGGCCATCAGTCGAATAGAAATGGTCGGGTAGCTGTGGACCGAATCCATGAAGTATTCTTCCACAGCGACGTCCAAGCCCAGTTCTTCAAGAAGTTCACGTCTGAGCGCTTCTTCCGCCGATTCGTTCTCCCTCTTTCCGCCGGGGAATTCCCAATAGCCCTTCAGTTCACCCTTCATTCGCCGACAGAGGAGCAGTCTGTCTTTCTGGTCAAAGACCAAACCGCAAACGACTTCGAGCGGGGTGCCATTTTTTGGGTCATTGGCCATCAGTGGAGCAGTCGGTGCCTCAATTCCGCATGGACAAAGGTGGCCAGCACGGCGCTCGGGATCACCACGGAATACAAAATGAATCCATTCCCCAAAAGGGTGAACAGGGGGGCTGGACAAACTCAGGTGAGTGCCCAGCCGATCCCGAACAGGCTTCCTCCAAACAGATAGCGCGGAATAAGGGCGTATATCCTTGTATAAGCAACAGGCCAGCTCTTTTCATTGGGTGGATCTTGTACAAAGGCTGCCTTCTCTTTCAATATCGGTCTCTTGCAGGGCTGAATAGCCGCCCAGCACATTGCTGAAATGGTCCATTCCTGCAGCGCTGAGCACGGAAGCTGCGATCACGGAGCGATATCCCTCGGCGCAGTGCAGATAAAAGGGACGCTCTTTTGGGAGTTCATTCATGCGCTGTTCCAATTCACTCAGCGGCACATTGACCGCATCAAGCACATGCTCCAGGGTGTATTCCCCGTTCTTGCGCACGTCGACGATCAAAGGCGTCTCTTCCCTATGGGACCGTGTGAGTTCCTCGGCCCGTACTGAATGGATCTTTTGGCAGGGAAGCCCCGCCTGTATCCAAGCATTCATGCCTCCGTCCAGAAAACCAAGGATTTGATCGAAACCCACCCGGGCCATGCGGGTGATGGCTTCTACCTCCCGTCCTTGTGGGACGATCAGGACAATGGATCGGTGGATATCCCGAATGAGTTCTCCAACCCAGGGGGCGAAGCTGCCGTCCAATCCGATGAATAAGCTGCCCGGAATGTGCCCGTCTCCAAATTCATCTGGACTTCGGACATCCAATAGAAGTGCTTCTCCTTCGGCCATTAGCTGCTGGATGTCCTGGGTTCCCAAGGGCTGGTTGGCGGACTTTATAACGCGCTCCAGCGCCTGAGACCCTTCCTTGTTGAGACGAACATTTTCAGGAAAGTAGGCGGGAGGCGGAAGCAGCCCTGAGGTCACCTCATTTATGAATTCTTCCTTGCTCATATCGGCCCGAAGCGCATAGTTCGCCTTCTTTTGGTTTCCCAGGGTATCCACTGTGGCATCCATCATGTTCTTTCCACAGGCGGATCCGGCGCCATGGGCAGGGTAGAGGACGAGTTCATCGGGCAGGGGCATGATCTTGTTTCGCAGGCTGTCATAGGACATACCCGCCAGGTCCTCCATGCTCAGTCCGTCCATCTTTTGCGCCAGGTCTGGGCGCCCAACATCTCCGAGAAATAGGGTGTCGCCCGTGAACAGCGCCTGTGGCTTTTCTTCCGGATCCAGAAGCAGATAACAACTGCTTTCCAGGGTGTGCCCGGGTGTATGCAGCAACTGCAGGGTCCAGTCGCCGATCGCAAAATGCTCACCGTCATTGGCGATGTGCACGGGGAATTGGGTTTGGGCGCCAGGGCCAAAGACCACTTCTGCTCCAGTCTTGTTCGAGATATCCAGATGGCCACTCACAAAATCCGCATGGAAATGGGTTTCAAAGACATATTTCAACTCGGCTTCATCCTCTTTCAGAAGGGCGGTATATGTCTCCATTTCCCGAAGCGGGTCGATCAAGGCAGCTTCTCCCTTATGGCTCAGGTAATATGCACCTTGAGCCAGGCATTTGGTGTAGAGTTGTTCTATTCTCATCCTTTCGAATAATGATTCAGGCCGAAGCGAATTCCATCCAAAAAATAAAGATCGCCATGATCAGGATGAATATGCCCATCCCGGCTTTCAATTTTTTTCCTTCCACAAATCGGTTGACAAAAGATCCTATCGCGATGCCCAATATGGTCAATGCGGAAAAGGAGAAGAGGAATCCCCAATCGATGGGCAGCGTGCGGGCATCGCTCAAGGCAAATCCGATAAGCGATTTGATGGCGATGATGACCAGTGTAGTGCCCACAGCATGCTTCATTTTCATTCCCGTGGAGGCGATCAGAGCGGGAATGATCAAAAACCCGCCTCCGGCACCCACCAGCCCAGTAAGCAGACCGACCAGGAGTCCCTGAGTGATGAGCACCGCGGGCCGAAAGGGCTGCAGCTGCTCACGCTCCATTTTTCCTTTGATCATTTGGTAGGCCGCCAGCAACATCAGCAGGGCAAACAGTCCAAAGATGCCCATCCGTCTGCTCAGTGCCCAGTCGCCAGTTTGTAAGAGAATGTCTGGCAGGGCCGGCAATAGAAAATTCCTTGAAGCAAATACGCCCAAGAGGGAAGGAAGGCCAAAAAACAGGGCCGCTCGCCATTCAATTCGTTTTCTGTGGCTCAAACTCCCTGCCACGGCTCCAATGCCCACGATGAAGAGGGAATAGGCCGTCGCCATCTTTTCATCCTGCCCAAAGAGATAGGCCAGAACCGGGACGGCAAGAACGGAACCTCCGGCGCCAATGAGCCCAAGGGAGACCCCAATAAGGGTGGCCATGAAGTAGCCGATCCATTCCATCAAAATAGGTGCGCAGTTTGGGGGTTCAATGTCGAAAGTACGGACGGGAGCGCCTTTTACAGTAAGGAATAGGAACGCCCCCGTTCACCAAGTCACTTCCCGATACAAAACCTCGAAAAGATGGAACCCAGGAGCTCGTCCGATGCGATCTCACCGGTGATGTTCCCAAGGTGTTCGAGGGCCCGTCGCATGTCCTGAGCGATGAGCTCTCCGCTCAATCGATCGTCCAGGCCGGCACGAACGGCCGAAAGGGCTTCAAGGCTGCTTTGAAGTTCGCTGTGGTGCCGGGCATTGGCCACCAGGCTGTGTTCATTGACCGAGAAATGGGTGCTGCAGGCCTGGCTGATGGCCGACTTCAGTTCAGTGAGCCCATTTTGCATTTTGGCTGAGATCGAGAGGCATTCCCACTTATCGAAGATCTTCCGGGTTTGCTGTTCAGGGTGGGCATCTGCCTTGTTGAGAACGACGCGAACGATCTTGTCCGGAGCCATTTCATTGAGCTCTTTCAGACTTTGCTGATGTACATCCTCTGCGGCTCCGAGGTCAATGAGAAAAAGGACCAGCGCGGCCTGATCGATCTTTTGATAGGTGCGATCGATCCCCATCTTTTCGACCTGGTCCTCTGTGGACCGAATACCTGCGGTGTCGATCAAACGAAATTTCAGTCCGTCGATCAGGAGCACATCCTCGATGCTGTCTCTGGTGGTTCCCGGGACCATGCTGACCAAGGCCTTTTCTTCCTGGAGCAGGGCATTGAGCAATGTGGATTTCCCTGCGTTGGGGGCACCTGCAATGCACACAGGTATGCCTTCTTTAATGGCCTGTCCGGTGGAGAAGGAATTGGACAATCGCTCCACTTCCGTTTCAATGCGCATCAGCAGCGCCTTCAGCTGGCTCCTGTCCGCAAATTCAACGTCTTCTTCCGAAAAGTCGAGTTCGAGTTCGATCAGTGCTGCAAAATCGATGAAGTCCTGACGCAGATATTTCAATTGTACAGCGAATCCGCCACGCAATTGCTGCAGCGCTACACGGTGTGCCGCCGCCGATTCGGAGGCGATCAGGTCGGCAACGGCTTCGGCCTGTGAGAGGTCCATCTTACCGTTCAGGAATGCCCGTTGGGTGAACTCCCCAGCGCGGGCCATCCGAAAGCCATGGCGCATCAGGAGCGCGAGGATCTGCTGAACGATGTAACTGGATGCGTGGCAACTGATCTCAAAGCTGTCTTCACCCGTAAAGGAATGCGGTGCAAGGAAGGTCGTAAGAAGTACTTCATCGATGGTGTTGTCTTCTTCGCCAATGGTTCCGAAATAGGCTCGGTGCCCTTTCCAATCGGTCTTTTCACGCGCCTTTGAAATGGAGAAAAAAGCCTTTAATGGCAGCAGACAATCCACTCCGCTTGCACGAATGATCGCGAGCGCGCCGGAGCCCGTTGATGTGCTCAGCGCACAGACTTTATCGTCCATTTGAGGTAACGCATTCATGAGGCAAAGAAATGCGCTCTGTTCGAATCTAGGTGCCTGTGGCCCAGCCGATCTTTTGAAATAATTTACCGAGATAGTTGATGGACATGGGCTTCTGGACATAATCCAATACCTGGTCAACGGATCGGCTGAGCTCGATGTCTTCAGCATTCGGCGATGAACTCACGATCACCACCCTGAGGTGTTGAAGCAAGGGGTACTTCTTCAACTCTTCCAGAAATTCCCATCCGTTCATTACCGGCATATTCAAATCCAGCAGAACCAATGAATCTTTCGGTGACGATCTTATTTCAAGGAGGTGATCGAGTGCCTCTTCCCCATTTCTGAAGGAATAAATGATGAAATCCATCAATTGGCAATTCTCGATCATCATCCGGGCAACAGCCTGAAAGACGGGATCGTCATCGACCAAGAGGATCTTTTTCATTTCTGGTTTTAACAAAAAGACCTTTGAAGGTATAATTTTTTCGTCATCCATGGCTTTCTTGAGAACAGGCAGGTCCAAAACAGACTGTGAGAAAATCAATTTCGCCCTTTATATCCGAAGGAAGGGGTATTTGCTCAGGAGCTCCTGCCTGCGTTCAGCTATTTTTTGCTGCAGTTGGATCGCTTCTTCCGATCCGGGACTCAGAATGCGGTGATCGGTCAGTTTCCGATGGGCTTGCACATCGGCGATACAGACCTTCAATTCCTCTGAGCAATGACTTTCCACGAATTCGGCGAAGATCGCCTCAATACTCTGCAGGCTGGGATGCAGCATATCCTCGGCATAGAAACGATGGTCCCGCCAAACATCGATCAGCCATTCGTAGGAGGGGAAATAGCGGATGCGTTCGTGCACTTCACAGAGCGAATGGCACAACTCGATCAGTCGTGCTTTGCTGCGGTTGTTTTCAACCAGGCCGTCCCGAATATGCCGTATGGGTGAAACGCTCAGGAGTACTTCCCGGTCTTGATCCTGTTCGATGAATCCCAATACACGTCGGCTGATTCGCTCGTATAATTCTTTTGGTCCTGCCTGTTTTCTTGCGAAGGTCTGGGCGGGCAGTTTGTGGCAGTTGGCCACTTCCCGCTCATCTTTACGAAAAAAGAAAGAGGTGCCAAAGGTCAAAACGAGCATGCGTGCTTGGGAATAGGCCTCACGACCAACCGTCAGCTGTCGCTTAAGAGCTTCTTCATAGGCCGCCCGATCCCGATGGCTCAGTGAACCGTGGCAATCGAAGTGCCGCCAAAGATCCAGGTGTTGGAAAACATCCATGGGCAGAGGATCACCGCTCAAATAGCCCAGCTGCCGATCGATACTGAAGGCATCAAAAGTGATCCCAAAGGGATTGATCAGCACGGGCATTCCCAGACGTTCCATCTGTTGTCCGAGGGCATCGGCAAAACAAGAGCCCATGCTCAGTATGGACTGACCGGCCTGCAGCGGCCTTGGGTGTACTGGGGTTTGAAAGGGAAGATGAAAGGAGATCTCTGAAGCCATGGACTTCAGAAGCTGCCCTTGAAGCTGGTACGGAATGTCTGGTATTCCTGATCGGCGTAGGCTCCTTCAGCGATGAAGTGCAGGATAGGTTCCATTTCAGCTGCTTGAATATAGCCCTGAACTGGCGTGATGATCTCCATTCGCTCATTGAGGTAGACCACAGTGGGGTAGGCGATCCGCCCATTCACAGACGCCATGGCCCTTGTCAGTTGATGGGTGCTGTTTCGCGAGCGACTGCGCTTTGGGTCGTAGTCGGGGTTGAAGAATAGCTGATCCGCCAATCTCACGCTGTCCCTGCCCTCTGCATTGAACTTGATCGGATAGAATTTCTCATTGATGTACTGAGCAATGATCGGGTCTCCGAATGTCCTCTTGTTCATCATGCGGCAGGGCCCGCACCACACCGTATAGAAATCCACCAAAAAAGGGCGGGGTTCTTTTTCATTGAGCTGAACGGCCTCCTCGAATTTGAGCCACTGCACTTCCTGTCCGGCACTGAAAAAGGGGAGGATCAGAAAAGCGAAAAACAGCAGATACTGCCTCATTCCACTCCGTGCATCAGTTTTTTCAGGGGCTTGTTCAAGAGCGCGATCAGAATGGCGATCGCGATCAGGACGAAGCCGATCATCTTGAAGGTTTCTGTATACGACTCCAACCCTGCCATGGCGCTGGCTGCTTCGCCGCCTCCGCCGTGTCCGCCCGTCAGGGAAGCGATCTTTCCTCCAACGTAGTTGGCGATGGCGAAACTCAGGAACCAGGCACCCATGGCCGTACCGGCAATGTTCTGAGGCGATAGTTTGGTCACCATGGAGAGCCCGATCGGTGAAAGGAAAAGTTCGCCAGTGGTGTGCAATAGGTAAAGGAATACCAATGTGAGAAGTGGTACCTGTGCAGCTTCATTGACGAATTGCAGTCCGACCAGGGTGATCAGGAAACCGAGTCCAAGCTGAAGGATGCCCAGAGAGAATTTCATCGGGATGCTCGGGTTCTTGCCTTTTTCAGAGAGTTTCACCCACATCACTGAAAAGATGCTTCCAAAGACGATGATGAAGAATGGATTGAAGAACTGCGTCATAGAGGCCGGCATGGTCCAGCCCAGGATCTCTCGGTTGACGTTCCTGTCTGCAAAGAGGGTGAGGGAAGTTCCCGCCTGTTCGAAGCAGGCCCAGAAGGTGATGTTGATGACCATGAAGATGATCAGGGCGATCATGCGGTCTTTCCAGATCTTGACTTGATTTTCCTTGTCAGCCTTGGCTCC
>CATILC010000242.1 GCA_949516455.1 Flavobacteriia bacterium
ATTCCCGTCCCGAGCACAAAGCAGATTAAGCAATAAACGACTCGAATCTGTAAAGCGAGTTATCCGCGGTCTTCCAGTGGGGGAACGAAATTCTTGGTACGCAGCCTGCGAAAATAGGCCCGCGCCCTTCTGAATAGGCGATATGCGACAATGATCCCTACAACTGAGCAAGCCACCTCGAGCATCCCGTAGTGATATTCGTAAAGGAGCATATAATGCATCTTTCGCTTTTACTGCCACGTAAAAGTATAAGAGAAATTACGGATTAATATGTAAGAATAAGACTATGAAAAAAATAAACTCGTTACATGGAACACGTTATGAGCCTATTTCAAACGTGTAAAATTTGTTCTTGCAGTGGAACAAATTGAAAGATTAAGCACTGCACATCAAGGCTTTTCTCTATTTTCGTCGAACCTGAAGAGAAACCGATATGAAAAATATTTGTTCTAAAAAGTTCGGTCATCTATTGAACTGTGCTTTTGGGAAAAGGTGCGCTGGATCTTTTGTTCTCATTTTCACTTTGATGTTCAACGTCTTGCCCCTTGTCGGGAACGCTCAAGAGGAGGACCGCTCTGCGGAGATCGATCAAAAACTTGAGCTGTTGTATGGTAGGGTGGTAAAAAATCAAAAATCCTTGGATGGCTTGGCAAACGGCATTCGTTCAACCAATAACAAGGCATCCGAAAATGCCTTTGCCATCGGCACACAATCCGATCTGATGGCGGAAACACGCCAGATGATGGATGGATATCAGGAAGTGCTGAATACAATTCAGGCGGACCTCGCTTCCAACAAAGAAATGCTTTCAGGTCTGATGCAGGAGCAAGAAGACCTGCGTCAAGAAATTCAATCCAGTCTCGGTCAGATAAAAACAGCCTATGCAGTGGCCATCGGCTCTGCTGTGATCACCCTGATATTGGCGCTTGTTCTGGCTCGTTCCGTGGTCAGTAAGAACAAGCTCAATTGGTATTCTTTGGTACAGGATGCCATGAAAACGCAACAATAATTCACCTTTTCAACTAAAAGCTCATGAGTAACGAAGCCAAAAAAAGACTCGATCCCAATACGCTGCTCTATGGTATTGGTGCCTCCATCGTTTTGGTTGGTGCGATGTTCAAATTCGTTGGATGGCCCTATGCGAATGAACTCTTCATCGTTGGTCTTTCCATCGAAGCGGGTATCTTCTTTATTTCTGCTTTCGAATTCAAGAAAGAAGAAAAGGAATACAAATGGGAAGAAGTGTTTCCGCAACTGGATCAACCTGGCCAAGGGAGCGATGGAACCCACAGCATGGAAGTTTTGGAGGACGCCATCAAATCTTTTGGAAGCCGCATTGAATCCATGGAAAAGGATCTGGATAAGTTTCGGGGAAGCCTGGGTTCAAGTGGTTCGAATTTCGATCAGTTGGGCGGATTGGTCAAGAAGCAGAGTGATCTGATCGAAGACCTGAACCGCAAGCTGGAGGTGCTCAATGACCGTTTCCAAAAGCTGAGCTGAACCGGAGGCGAATCCACAGGGCATGCGCTATCTAACCAAATTCCAATATCTCAGCTACCGCAAGGTTTCCTTGCTGTATCTCGTTTTTATTCTGTTTTATTTTTTTACGGCTTCAAAGGACGAGGTACATCATTTCAAGCAATTGAATCAGGTGGTCTTTGAGCGATTGGCGGACAAAGAAGAAGAACAAAAATGGCAGGACTCCACGGCTGCTTTTCTTCAGTTGGAAAATGCGGCTTCAGTGGTGAGCTATTCCGATCCAAATTTTGAGGAGAGCGAATGGGGCAATGAGATCACCGGTTCAATCAATGAGCTTTGGGAATCCCGTGCCGATGCCGCACAGGACGATCGGTCTTTGCTCAAGGCAACTGAAAGAGCATTCGAGAGCACCATGCTCCCGGTCGAAACACCAAACGTGGTTTCGTCCACCTTCCTTGCCTTGGAATCACTTCGCAAAAAAAGAGGAGTAAAAGCAGAAAAAGTTTCTGCTGAGGAGGAAGGTCCAACGGTTGAAGAGCTGTTTGGTCCTGTGAAATTGCAGATCAAGTCCGTCTTTTTAGAGGGAGAGCACATGTTGATCTCATGGCCGGAGAGCGCCGCAGGCGAACTGAGTGTGTACAGGAACGATCAACTCTTGGAAACGATCGCTCCCGGAGGATCTATGGACCGTGTCTTGACCACGTCGGGAAGGTCGCGTTACGTGTTCACGGACGGAAAGGATTCCCTGACGCGAAATGTGGAAGTGCTGTTCACCAGTGCTTACGAATTTGCCTTCGGAAGGCGTTATTACCATCTGATATCTGGAAAGTCATACGTGCTCTCCCTGCACAATCAGACCTTCAGCCAAGGCAATACCAACATCCGATCCTCCAATGACCAGGTAAAGGTGCAGTGGATCGACGACAAGCGCATTCGCGTGGCTGCTGTGAAAGATCATTTCGCAGGAACAGCAAGCATACGTCTCCGCTCAGGAGGACGCACCGACAGTCTTCGTTTGCGCTTTTCCCCAGAGGAATCCTACGTTTTGGGAATGACTTCTCTGGACGGAAGCCCAACCGACGATATCAATCAGTGTGAACGGATCACATTGTCCAATGGCACCAAAACTCTGGTCGTACTTGAGGGAGATCTGGTCGTCTTTCACGAAAATGGCTCGAGCAAGCTGAGCGTAGACCGTGGACGTGTACAAGGTGGAGCCAATGGCTTGAACAAGGCAGTGGGCATCATGCTGGAAAACAGCTTGGTCTTGGATGGATCTAACGATCGGATGAACTTGGAGCAGCCGGTCATTCAGTGGATGAACTGATGGAAACGAAGGGGAATAACAAATATGCATTCACCAACGCGAAGTATTCGCGTTTCCGACTAATGAACCTGCTGTACCTGCTGTTCTTGGTTTTGGCGGTCATTCAAATATCCAATGCCTGGCTTCCCATGGCCGAATGGGTGAATGATGAATTACGCGCTGAACAGGAAGTTATTGGTGTCGACAATAGTGCCTTGTTGACCGTCCTGAATTCAGATGAATTCCAGGCCATCCGCACACGGCTCATAGAACTGCGTGAAATGGACGCCACATCGGAAGGTGTGGTGGACAAAGTCTTGGTGCATAGCCACTTTGGCGATGAGTTCCATGTGCAGTTGTACAATCTTTTTGCTACTCTTCCGGCTGCGGAGCAAGAGAAATTGAAGAATGGAATGTTCGCCGAGGATTTCGACAATGGTTTCGAAAAACTGACCACCAGCCAGTGGAGTCGTTGGAAATTCCACCACCTGACTCCGGCATTGGCGGAAATGGTCTTTGAACAAATGACGCTGATCGTTCTCTCCAGAGCCGAAGGTCTGGGTGAGGCATCCGCAGCGGAAGCCGAAGCCTCTGTAGATCGCTGGGACATTCGCGATGCCCGAGGATTCAGATACGTAGGGGACTCTATTCCATTGGTAGCCATGGATCTGAAAATACAATGGTCCAAAGGCGGTAAGCAATTGAAGGATATTGGAGGGAGACATTACACACTGACCGGCTCTGATGTGGGGACCTGGCGGTATGTGATCTTAGGTGAAAATGAAGGGGAGGTCTCTGATGGAACTCTATACGTGTATTCCAAGCCGCAACAGGCAGAGGCTACCTTGGTCGAGAATACTGCTTTCTGGTCACCTGGCGACACCATTCATCTTTTCAATTCTCAATGGTCGTCCTTGTCGATCGATCCATCGGTGGGGCAGGTCATCTCATCGGCCAATGGCTTGTTCAAGATCCGCTTCGACAAACCGGGAAAGCATACATACAGCATACAGACCGCAGCAGGTGACCGAATCATTCGTGAAGCCCATGTGAACGATTTTCCCCTGCCCGAGTTGCGCACATCTGTACGATGGGCGGATCTGAGCTGGAAGGGAACGGAATGCATCGACGTGCTCTCAGAGTTGAGTGAAGGAGCCTATCAGATCACTGGGGCGACTGGTGTGATCGTCACCCCCAAGGGTTATAAAAAGTTTACAAGTTCGGGAGACTGCATCTCCCTTGCGGAGGTAGAGGAAAAGCCTCTGGCCATTCTCTTCCAATCCATCCAATTGACCTACAGAGGAGCATCAATTGAAATGGAGCAACATACAATAAACGTGTTATGAAAAAGTTCGTTGCGATCGCATGGCTACTGGCGGCCTTGAGCGTTCAGGCTCAGAATACGGTTTCGATTGAAGGCAATACGCTGTATTCTTCTGTGGCCGATCAGATCAAGCCCGGAACCACTGTTCTCTTTGGACCCAATGCCACCCTGATTGTCACAGAGGGCATGAATGTGCAAGGCACCGAGGAGGCGCGCGTGATCTTCCAGAGCGCCGATCAGGATGCCCCCGGACGCGGTATTGTTTTTCAGGTCACTTCCTCGCGCGGAGGTTCAGTTTCTTTGGAGCATGCGCTTTTCAAGCAGTTGGAAGAAGCGGTCTACTTTGAATCCTACACCCAGTATGCATCCATTCAGTTCAAAAATGTAGAAGTCATTTCCAGTGGTAAGAGCGGCTCGACCTTCAGTTTCTACAATATGACTTCGAACGGTGCAAAGGGTTCGACAGACATCTCCCTTAGGGATATGCGCTTCGTTGGAAATGCAGGATCGGTCAAATTCCTGGGCATCAACGATGAGGTTAAAAGTTTGAGCCTTCAAAACATTCTTTTCGCTTACAATACCTATTTCGGCTCAGAAGATGAGTTGATCCAGATCGAAGCCTTTACCTCGAATCAAAATGAGGTGGTCGAATTGGATAATTTGGTCTTTTTGAACAACTACACCTCCCCGGCCCACGCGCCCTGGACCATTGAGCTCAGTGGCATGCGAGATACGCTGGCCATGGCCGATATGTATCTGAACGAAGAGGAATTGAAGTCCATATTGGATGGACGCAAGGAATACAACCGCAGTTATCTGCCGGTGAACGCTTTGACCGAGTTGCCAGAGTTTGCCTCGGACATGCTGGGTGAGTTTGATTTCCTCTATCACGGGGATACGCTGATCTCGGATGCCTTGATGGCTGTAGAAAACGTGGAAGGTCCCACAGGGAGCCGGGTTTCCTATGAGAAGATGGGTGCCAATAAGGTGCTTTTCTACGGTTTGGATGGAGAGGAGTATGTGTATCTGCGCTTGAGCGATGGACGCATGCTGGCCGTGGCCTTGCCCGAGGCTTTGGAACCCGAGCAGCCTGCGAACGAACCGGGCGCTAATTTGGACCAAATGGTCTATAGGGATCGGGCCAGAGCGATTGCAGACAGCTTGACCGAGCTCTTCATGGCTGGCGGCGGAGCTGGAGGGAATGTGCAGTTGGTACTGGATCCCATTCGCACCTATCCCCGGGATGAGTTGGC
>CATILC010000243.1 GCA_949516455.1 Flavobacteriia bacterium
GTGGTGTGGAAGGGCTTCAACGACGACGAGCAGAGCATTAAGGCTTTAGTGGCCTACTGCAAGAAAGTACCGAGCAAGGTGAATTTGATCGAGTACAATGCCATTGGCGATGCCCGTTTTCAGCAGGCAGATGCAGAGGTCTTGGAGCTTTATCGTCGGGAATTGAGCCATGCGGGGATCTCTTCTTTCATCCGGCACAGCCGAGGTCGTGATATTGATGCGGCCTGCGGACAGCTCGCCAACAAGAGCACCCAATAAAAAAAGCCGCTGTTGAGCGGCTTTTGAATAGATCGATAACTTAAACTTGGATCAAGGCTGATAGCTGCAGATCACCTGCCGGCTGGCCGTGTACACGTAGTCCATCTGGTTCACGGTCACCGTGGTGTCGTAGTTATAACCTTCGCCAAGATGCACCCTGAAATCGTAGGAAACATTTTGCGTAAGGGCAGCAGCAGCCTGACCATTTTGAATCGTCGCCAGGTAGTTGTAGTCTGGATAATTTGAACTTGTCCCATCTGTTCTGCGTGCACGGATGTTGAATCCGGATGGACGGAACACCTTGGATGCATCGCTTGGACATTTGGCTGTCAGATCGAAAGTGACTTGTGCAGGTGGAGTTGGAACATTGTTGAAGGTCGCATCCAAGAAAGTCGTTCCGCAGGAATACGGCATGGCCACATTGTAGGTGGAACCATCTTCAGGATCGGTAAGAACAGCCCGTATTGCTGCATTGTTGGATGCAGAAAGATCATTGAGGACGAGGTTGTATCCGGCCTGAGGGAAGTTGATGATCTGAGAACCGCCGAGCGGTGTCCCATTCCTGAACAAATCGAGTTTCATTGTTTTGATGGCATTGGCTGGCCAGTTGGAGAAGACAAAGCGCACTACTGGATCCACTGGGCAAATGCTTTGGGACTTCATGGGAGCCTTTCCACTGAGGTGATCGGTCTCGTAAATGATCTCAAGGCCATTCAAACCTTGCTCCACGGTGGCATATCGTTCAAAGGTCCATATGGCAGAGGAATCGTTGGTCCACAACTCCACTGAATCACCGACGGCATATTTCAGCCCGGTGTCGGGGTTGATCAAAGCAGTATCCACCTTGAATACGATCTCGATGGAATCGGAGAATTGCTTCACCTCAGTTCCGTCGATATCCATGTTGACGTCGGAGAAGGACAGCGGCTCAAAGACAACATCCGAAACACTTCCGTCGGGAAGGGTCACTCCGGTCTGGGCCAATCCACCAGGGAATGCCGCAAGGGAGGCCGAGGTCGATCCGGAGAAGTAGGCCACGTTCACATTCAGGTTGCTTCCTGTGATGGGGTTGCCCGCCACATCGAAGAAAGAAGTTCCAGCGGCCACGGCCAATGCCAGAGAAGTATCTGTTTGCGTGGAATCAGAAGTGATGCTGACCAGAAGATTGCTGGCGGTCGAGTCGCCCGCAACGGCTCCTGTATTGGTGCCAAATCCAACACCTGGAGGCGGTGTTTGGGTGTTGATCATTTCAACGGTCTTGCTGTATTGCTTTTGCTCAGCGAAAAAGCGCTGTGTGAAAACAGAAACCAGGAAGTCTTGGCTGACCACCTGAATGCTTACAGAAACTGGCGCACCTGGCACTGGATTCGCCCTTGGATGCAGACCTACCTGAATATTTCCATCGTAGACCTCGAAGTCCCGCGTGCCAAAGACCGTGTAGAGATCGTCGGCATTGTCGCCAGAGATCACGAGTTCAACATCGTCTGGCACAGAGAGACCACTTGTGGCGTCAGAAACATCTATGCTGACCGTGTAGGTCATCACCTCAGGAGAAATCCGGATGGTGAATCCGGCGATCGGGTCGGTAGAGCAACTGTAGGTCAGAGAACTGGCCAGTGCGATGAGTAGGAATTTTTTCATTTTTTGGATTTCAAAGTGTGGTTTCAATGGAATAGCCTATGTTTTAGAATCGGAAGGATATCCGGAAGTTCAGTTGTGGTAGCCATTTGTAGTCCGCAAAATTGGCCTGCAACTGTTCCTCTTCTTTGGAAGTGTCCTCGAGCATTCCGGTTGCATCGACGCTGACGTTGGGAGAACCCATATAGAACATACCCATGTCCA
>CATILC010000244.1 GCA_949516455.1 Flavobacteriia bacterium
ATCCACGGACTGCTTTTCTTGATCTATTGGGTCTGCATGCTGTATTCTTGGCCTCAGTATCGCTGGCCTTTCGGTCGGATCTTCATCATTCTACTGGCCTCCGTCATCCCACTGGCGCCTTTTTGGGTAGAGCGCAAGTTGCTGCGGGATCCCGACTGAGGTCTAGCCCAATTTCAAAAGCCCGGGAGCCAGCTCAATGGCTTCTTGCCCAGCAGTAAACCAACGGGCCTTGTGCGGTCCGCACAACTCCACAGCATCGCCCTGTACGCGCAGCCAGCTGCCTTCCCTCAGACCGAGTACGCCCTGGCTGTTGAAGGCGTGAAATTCCTTGATCCGGGTTTCCCGGGTCTCGCCCATATGGGTGGAGTTCGGATCGGGGTCGAGATAGTGCGGATTGATATTGAACGGAACAGCGCCCAATGCTTCGAAACTTGACGGATGCACAATGGGCATATCGTTGGTCGTTCCCACACTCATGCCGGCCAGGTTGCTCCCAGCGCTGCTTCCCATATAGGCCATGCCTTCTTCCACGCGCTGGCGAAGCATGCCCAACAGATCAGAATCGTATAGTTTCTTGAGTAGAACAAAGGTGTTGCCGCCACCGGTAAAAACACCATCGGCCTCTGCCAGCGCCTGACGAAGATCGGTCTGCCGGTGCAGGCCCTCCATCTTCAGCCCCCATTCCGCAAACTTTCCGCAGGCCAATGCCGCGTACTGATCGTGGCTCATCCCTCCCGGACGGGCAAAGGGAATGAAAAACAGCCGATCCCGACCCGTGAAATGATCGAGCACCTCTTCCTTGAGGTAGTCCAAATAAGGTCTTCCGTGTACAGTGGAAGTACTGGCGAGCAAAAGTCTTTTCATCGCTTGTGCATATTGATCAAAGCCGTCCAGAGTTCTTTTCGTCCCTCATGCAATTCCACCCAAATGGGCCGGACCACACCATCCCAGACCGAGATGTTGTTGTAATCGCCCATGAAGGTTCGCTCATTGGCCACAAAGGGCTCAGCAGTCAGTCGCTCGTTCACCCAGGTCTGTCCGGCATCTTTCGACCAGGCCCAATACACGTGGTTGCTTCCGCCCTTTTCGTCGTGCCGTCTGTCGTAAAAGACGGCATGCAGATGCCCGCTGGTCTGATCGATGGCGAGCCAGGGCAGGAACTGATCGGCCGAGGTGGAATCGTCGTTGATGCGGATGGCCTCTGACCAGGTGTTTCCGCGGTCCATGCTGCTCTTGAACCAGATGTCCAGATGGCCCGAACGATCGTCCGACCAAAGCACGTAGACAGCGCCGCGGAAAGGACCTTCGCTATGGTCGCAGACCGTTACCGGCATGCCATTGATCCGGCTGTAGGACGATACCTCCTGAGACCATCCACCGGAGTGCACTGCGATCGGTCGCTCCTGCGGCCACCAGCTGTTGCCCTCGTCCAAAGAGCGATTGAACCAGATCTTTTCATCCAGCGACCAGGATACATAGACCTCTCCGTGCGGGCCGGCTGCAGGAACTGCTCCTTCTGTGGTCTGGTCGCCGTCCAGGCAATCTCCCTCCTTGCTGCTCAGGGTCTGGGCCGCTGACCAGCTCTCAGCACGATCGGTGCTGAAGGAGAACAGGATGCGCGAATGGTCGGAGCTGTCCGCGCTGCCGTAGCGATCGAATTCGGTCCAGCTGCTGTACAGACGGGAGCCGCCCGGATCGGCCACGGCCCATTCCTTGTCCTGCTGATGCGGCGGACGATGCCCCATATACGATCCGTTGTTCCATGTCTGTCCGCCATCGTCTGAGCGCTGACAGACCATGCGGTCCAAAAATCCCGCACCGCCCCAACCGGTGCCGCCTGCATCGCCCAAATGCAGAAAGTAGAAGCTGCCGCGGCCATCGGCGATCAGGCAGGGATCGCCATAGACCCCATGCTCCGATCTGAGCAAGCTGGATGTCCAGGTCTTTCCGGAGTCGTTGGAGGTGTGCACGTCGTTCAGTACGCTGCCCGCCACGATGCGTGAAGGATCGGATGGATCCACACAAATGGACGGCTCACTGGCCCCCAATCTCGACTGCGCCTCAAAGATGCGCACCAGGGGAAACTCGGTCTGCGCCTCGAGGACGGAATACGTACAAAGCAGAAGCAGGATTCGCCACATGCTTCGAAGCTAGTATTTTCGTGGGATGCGTCAACGTCTTTACCTTCTCTTCCTGCTGCTTTCGCTCACGGCCTCGCAAATGCACGAATACTACTTGAGCGTTGCCCGCCTCGAATACGATGAAAAAACACAGGATTTTGAAATGAGCGTTTGGTTCTTCGCGGACGACATCAGCCTTTGTTTATCTGACCGCTCCGGATTGGAGATCGATTGGCAGGAAAAGCAGATCGCTTTGGCCGACAGCCTTTTGAACGACTATTTGTCCGAGCGGCTCTACCTGATCGACGGACAGGACCGAATGCGCCCAATGGAGCTCATGGGCACGCAGCAAGACGGCGAGTTGATCCGCGCCTTCCTTCGGCTACATGCACCCGAGACCAGCAATTTCCGCGTGCAATTCGCAGCCCTGACCGAACGATTTGACAGCCAGCGCAACCTCCTACATTTCAAGCGAGGAAAGGCCAAAACCACCTTGTATTTCAAGAAAGAAAGCGAGGCGCAAGCTCTTCAGCCATGAATACAGATGCCATTTGGCTGAATGCCCGGCTCGGATTTGAGCACATCCTCGACCCCGCTGGCCTGGATCATGTACTCTTTCTCATGGTCTTGGTGGCCATTATGGACTTCAGAGACTGGAAAGCCGTGCTGTGGGCAGTTACGGCCTTCACTATCGGACACTCCTTGACCCTCGCCTGGGCACCAGCCTCTTTTGTGGAACAATGGCAAGGCTGGATCGAATGGGGCATCCCTTTCACCATTCTCATGAGCGGTTGGCTCAATATCCTTCGTGGGGAAAAGGGGAAGAACGGCAGTGTGCGCTGGCTGATGGCCTCGCTTTTCGGTCTGATCCACGGGCTGGGATTTGGCAATTATTTCCGCATGCTCAGTGCAGGCAGTGATTCCAAGTGGGCCGACCTGGTTCCATTTTCTTTGGGCATCGAATCCGGACAGCTTCTGGTCGTTCTGGCCTTTATGATTCTCTCATGGGCCTTTCGAAATGCCTTCGCGATCAAACTGCGCGACTGGAACCTCGTGGTCTCGGGCATGGGCACGGGCATCGCCTTCGTATGGATGCTCGAACGCTGGCCTTAGGTCAAAGCCGCAAGTTTTAGGCAAGCAGAGCTTTCAGAACTGAATTGCGCTAAAAGTCGCAGACGTCATCATTGGTCTCCGCCACGTACTGGATCAGATTCTCCGCCTGTTCCACTATAAATGTGGTGTCCAGGGAGAAGTTCTGGTACTCCAGGGTGATGTTGAACTGATCGTTCAGTTGCACCCCACGGGTCTTCCAGTTGCCGTTCACCAAATTGATGTTGGTGTAGTAACCATCCACATACGCCCGGGCGCTTACTGAAGGCAGTATGCGCACACTGTCATTGGCAGCGCAATAGACCTCCACGTCATAAGAAGTAATAGCCGGTAGGGAATTGAAGTCGTCGTCAT
>CATILC010000245.1 GCA_949516455.1 Flavobacteriia bacterium
GATGTACAAATCCAGGCACAAGTCCTCAACCTGCTTCGCGACCTGCAAGAAAGCCATGGCTTCTCTTGTCTTTTCATCTCTCACGATCTGGCCGTTATTCGATTCATCTCGGACAGGATGGGCGTTCTGGAAAAAGGCGTGATCGTAGAAGAGGGGGCCACGCAAAAAGTACTCGATCAGCCCGAACACCTGTACACAAGACAATTGGTCCAGGCCGTTTACGGCTGATCAGAATTTCAGATTGAACCCAACGAACAGGACGCGCCCCATGATGGGCGCCCAAACAATGGTGGCATCAAACCCAGGGTCGAAGGGCGAATCCGCATTCAGAACCGGTTGTGGCTGTTTGAAATCAAGAAGGTTCTCCGATCCAAAGAACAGCTCATAGCGGCCGTCCTTCCAGGCTTTTTTCACCTGCACATTAATGAGGCTATAAAACGGAGACGTCCCTATGGACAGCGTCTGTGGTGAAACCGGCAGACGTTTTGGGCCGTGGAATTGTGCGCTCAGATCGAAGCCCCACGCATCTCGGGTCTCATAGAACCAAGCAACAAAACCTCGGTGCACAGAAATGAAAGGATCCAGAGACAATCCCTCCGAATAAGTGGATTCCGACCAGGTGAATTTGTACGCAGCCCGCAGGCTCATGCGTCTTTTGAGTTCCTGATCGAGCTGGACCATGAAGCTGTGCGAATGACTCAGGCCGCTTAGGTTTTCAAACCAATAAGTATCAGGGCTGCGGTAGCGATCCACGATCAAGCGATTGGAAAAACGGGTGTAGAAATAATCGAATACCAGACTTCCCTTTCGGTAGTTCAACACATAATTCTTTTGCCAGCTCAATCCGCTGTTCCATGCAGACTCGGCACGGAGTCTTTTCTCAAAGAAAGGCATCGGTTGTCCGGGGTTGAACCATCGAGAGGAGGCCAGGAGCTCTCCGTATTCAAGCCAGGGGTGTGGGGAACGAAAACCCAATCCACTGCTCGCACGAAGGATGGACCCTTCGGACAATTGGTATTTCAAATGTGCGCGGGGGAGAATGCGGGTGCCAAATAGATTGTGCGCATCCAGACGGATGCCGATCAGTGAAGTAAAGCGCTCATTTGGCTGGAAACTGAGCTCGGAAAAAAGGCCCACATTCTGCTCGTCTTGCGTTCCTGTATAGAGTCCGCCATAAGCATCCATATCCAAACGCTTGCGGTACACATCGCTGGTGTATTGGATGCCCGATTTGAGGCCCCACCAAGTCAATGGATCGGAGTAATCCCAGAGCAATTGTGCATTCAACCCGCTCTGCTCGGCCTCCAGCATTCGGAGCCCGTATGGACTAAAAAGATCCTGATAATGTGCCTCCGCGATGAATCCAACGCTGTGTTCTGGCGCATTTGGAAAGACACGCCCCAGTTTGGTGAATAAAGAGACTCCTTTGCTCTTCCGTTCAAAATGCCACGATGTGTCCGGGAATGCGACCGCATCGCCTAGCTGACCGCCCAGCTGCTCATCGGACACCATGCGCAGCACCCATTGATTTTCCCAGCCATCAGCCAGAGATGCCTTCCAGCGATGGACAAAAGTGAATAAAGATCCCTTGGGCACATCCATGAAACCATCACCATTGCGGTCCACCTCGTTGGGAATGCTGCTGGCGTGAATGGATGTATTGCTCGACCACACTTCGTTTACAGGGTAAGCCGTGGTATAATTCAGTTCCAGGCGCCCCATTCCATTGAAATACAAATTCATGTGGTTACCCGGGGTATCGAA
>CATILC010000246.1 GCA_949516455.1 Flavobacteriia bacterium
CGGAGGGAACAATCTCAATGGCTCTCTTGACAGCAAGTGGAATGTCACTCCTGCTGAATTAGCGAGCAATGGTACAACCCAATATTTCTGGGGAACAGGAAGCGGCCTGACGCCCAGTCTTTTCTCCGGACCCTCTGGCGATCATACGACAGGCAATGGCCAATACCTGTATGCTGAGGCCAGCAACTACTCTCAGGACCGTGCAAAAGTCATTACGCCTTACATCGATCTTGACACGCTCTCTAATCCGGAACTCAGCTTCTACAAACATCAGTACGGATCGGACATTTATGATTTCAGTGTGCAGATCGTCGTCAATGGCTTTTGGTTTGGCAGCATTTATAATTCCAGTGGCTCCAGGCCAAATCGATGGGAGAAAGTGACCGTTCCGCTTTCACAATACGCCGGAAGTACAGTGGCATTTATTTTCATTGCCTGGAGAAACAGCAGTAGCCCTGGCAATGGATTGGCAGATATCGCGATCGACGATGTGCGCATTGACAATCCCCGCAACTGTCCTGCACCTTTTGCCCAGCAGGTTCAGTCCATAAACAACACTTTCCCTTATTCTCTGGCCTACGACGCCTCAGGCAGCACCGGAATTTTCCTGAATTATTCGTGGGATTTTGGAGACGGCAACAACTCGAGTCTCAAGTCGGGGGTTCATACCTACAGCGGGCCGGGCGAATACGACGTACTGCTTACAACAACCGATGACTGCGGTCAACAGGACACTTCCCTACTCCGTGCGACCATCTGCGATACGGCGCTTTCAAACTTCTCCTTTCAGAGAAGTGCCTCAGGGATCAGCTTCTCGGCCCTGTCCACCACCGTCCTTCCGGGAGTTGATTACACCTGGGATTTTGGGGACGGTAGCTCAGATACAGGAAAGACAGTCGTACACAGCTATGCAGTTCCGGGACAATACGCCGTGACCCTTAGTGTTTCTACGAAATGCGGCACCACATTGTCCCGCACAGAGCTCATCGAGAGCTGTTCCAAACCAACAGCATCCTGGACCTACACGCTGATCTCCTCCTCCTCATCTGGTATGGTCATTCAGTTCAATGGTTCTTCCTCTGTGGGTGCATCGGACTATTTCTGGGATTTTGGCGATGGGAATTCAAGCCTTGGTGGAGCCAACATCGTCCACACCTACGCCGTGCCGGGCCTTTTCTACACGGTCAGTCTTATTGTAAGCAACGATTGCCAGCAAACGGACACTGCGCGTTTTCAGTTGAGCGCATTGAGTTCAGAGACGTTTGAGAGGAATGAATACGTTGTTTATCCCAATCCTGCAAAGGGCACGGTATATCTGGAACACCCGGGAATTGCAAACGGCTTGGTGGCGTATCAGCTCACAGATGTGCGCGGTGTTGTCGTAATGTCGGGAAAAGTACGTGGATATGCGGGAAGCATTGAGTTGGATCTCGATGAAGTACCGGCTTCGTTCTACATACTCCATGTCTGGAACAACTTCTTTGCTGTTCGGGAGCGCATCCTCCTTATTGATTGAGCGGCTCACTGTCTTCTGTTGGCCAGTAGCGGCGGCGGCTCACCATTGAATGGATTTCCCCTTCCGATCGTCCGGGCATCCATCCCGGAAGCCCTGATCACAGAACGGTCTCCGTAGCGAACGCGCATATTGTCCATGGCCTGATACAGCCTCATCTGCTCTTCACTGTCTTCGAAGAGATCGATCTGATGCCCACCCCCTACCAATTCACTGAAGCGAACGCCGATCAGCCGAACCAACAAACGTCGATTGTAGCAGCGGGCGAAGAGATCCTGGACCAATGGGATCAATTGGTGGTCCGCCGCCGTGTAGGGAATGCGCCTTTGCAGACTGTGGGTCTCGAAGTCTGAGAAGCGTATTTTCAAAGCCACGCAGGCCGTGAGTTTATTGCCCCGCCTGAGCTGAAAGGCCAGATTCTCCGTCATGGCGGTCAGGATCCCTTTCAATCGGTGGGTATCGATCGTATCGCGATCAAAGGTGCGCTCTGTGGATATGGATTTGCGCTCCTGAAAAGCGATGACCGGGCTTCGGTCGACGCCGTTGGCCTTCTCCCAAAGCAACCTTCCGTTCCGACCCATCACCTGCTCCATCAGATCGACAGGCATCTCCTGAAGGGTCTTCACCTTGCGGACCCCGAGGTCACAGAGGGTCTGATAGGTCTTTTCCCCCACCATGGGGATCTTCTGCACAGAGAGAGGAGCGAGAAAACTGCGTTCCCTCCCCTGCTCTATATGCATCTGATTGTTGGGCTTGGCCTCCCCAGTGGCCACCTTGGAAACAGTTTTGTTGACCGAAAGCCCAAATGAAATGGGCAGCCCGGTCTCCTTGAGAATGCGTTGACGCAATTCACCTGCATAACGGTAGACCCCGAAGAATTGCTCCATACCCGAAAAATCGAGATAGAACTCATCAATGGATGTCTTCTCGAACAAGGGTGCGGCATCGCGAATGATCTCTGTCACCCACTGGGAATGCTTGCTGTAGTTCGCGCTGTTGCCCCTCAGGACGACAGCCTCCGGACACAGTTGCCGAGCCATTTTCATCGGCATCGCCGAATGGACACCAAAATCCCTGGCCTCGTAACTGCAGGCGGCCACCACTCCCCTGCTGCTGGTCCCTCCGATCAGAATGGGACGACCGTTCAAACGGCTGTCCAGCAAACGCTCGACCGAGACAAAGAAACTGTCCAGGTCCATGTGAACGATCTGACGGTCTTCCGGATTCATGCCCACTCGATCTTTTTACCCGGGAGCTTGCGCTTGATGTCGGCATAGCGCGGATCGGGATGCATGGGTGCTTTCTTCATGCTTTGTACCTCAATGCTGCAGCAACCGAACTCCTCGATCACCTTTCCATGGATGCGGTAGATGCCCTTTCCCCGAAAGGGCCACTTTCTTGCGGCTTCCGGAAAATGAACGGTGTCGATGAACAAGCCGTCCCGATCGAGAAAGTTTCCGAACATCATGGGCTTTCCCTGAGCTGTACGCGTCTGCTTGGCCGTGACCAGATAGCCCCACGCCCACACCTCTTCGCCTATAAAAGACTTTAAGTCAGAGGATGCAACACCCTCTCCTTCTGTTTCGTAGAGCAAGAAGAAATCGCAAAGCGGAAAGCCCAGCAATTCGATCTGATCGTAGGCATCTTCCCTGGCTTCCCGATCGAGTTCTGGCAGACGGAATGGGCGCAGAGGCGGATCGAACAAGGTCTTCGGCCGGAACGGCTTGAGGGGCACCCCCAGAAGCAGATGCACTTCCCACATCAGCTCCTTCTTGTTCTTCCCCGTGAAGCGAAGTGCTCCGATCCGAACCAGCAGGCGGATCTGTTCCAGACTGCAGGGAACCCGGCGAACAAGATCCTGAACAGAGGCGTAGCATCCCTGAGCTGCGCGCTCCTCCAGCAGCCGAACAAGCAGATCGCGCTCCAAGCCCTTGATCATACCCAGGCCCAAACGGATCACGGAACCCTGAATGGAACACAACGCCCCGCTTTGATTCACACAGGGCGCCTCAATGGCAGCGCCGAGCATTCTCGCCTCATGCAGATAGAGCTCAACGCTATAGAAACCACCGCCATTGTTGACCGTGGCCACCATGTACTCCAAGGGAAAATGCGCTTTGAGGTAAAGGCTTTGGTAACTCTCCACGGCGTATGAAGCGGAGTGTCCTTTGGCAAATGCATATCCGGCAAAACTCTCCACCTGTCGCCACACCTCGGAGGTCAGCTGTTCTGTGTAGCCCTTCTGCCGGCAGCGCTCAAAAAAACGCATCCGTGCACGCTCAAATTCTTCCCTGCCCCGAAACTTTCCAGACATTCCCCGCCGCAGCACATCGGCCTCAGCCAGGCTGAGACCCGCAAAATAGTGGGCGACCTTGATCACATCTTCCTGATAGACCATCACACCGAAGGTGTCGGGCATGATGTCGCGCATCACCGGATGCGCATCCTCTCTGCGTTCGGGAAAGCGATAGCGCAGAATGTATTCACGCATCATCCCTGAGCGTGCAACACCGGGACGGATGACCGAACTGGCGGCGACCAGACCGAGGTACTCGTCCACCTGCAGCTTGCGCATCAATACACGCATTGCAGGCGACTCCACGTAGAAACACCCGATGGCCCGTCCTTCGCGAAGCATTTCTCTGATCCTGGGGTCTTCCTTGAACGGGCGGATGTCGTGGATGTCCGGAAGCTCCTGTTCTGGCTGGTTCTCGCGGATCAACTGCAGCGCATCCCTGATCTTGCCCAAGCCGCGCTGACTCAGTATGTCAAACTTGTAGATGGACACGTCTTCGGCAACCACCATATCGAATTGAGCAGTGGGAAATCCCTTGGGCGGGAGAAATGTGGCCGTGAAGCAATGGATCGGACGGTCTGTGATCAGGATGCCCCCTGCGTGTATACTCAGATAATTGGGCATGTCCTGTATCCGTTTTCCGTATCGAAAGACCAGTTGAGCGGTCTCATCAAGCTGAGCGACATCCATATTCCCGGAAGCCAGCCGATCGATCTCCCGCTTGGGAAGCCCGAAGACCTTTCCCAGTTCGCGGACGACCGCACGGTATTGAAAGGTGACATAGGCACCCAAAAGGCTCACGTGAGGAAAGCGATCGAAGATGAAACGGGTGATGTCGTCCCGGTCGGTCCAGGAGAAATCGATGTCAAAGTCCGGCGGATTGGCCCGATACAAATTGATGAAGCGCTCAAAATACAGGTCCAGCTCAACGGGATCCACATCCGTGATGCGCATCAGGTAGGCCACGATGCTGTTGGCACCACTCCCCCGCCCCACATAAAAATACCCCTTGCTCCGAGCGTACTTGACAATGCACCAGTTGATCAGGAAATAGGAAACGAACTTTTTCTGCCGGATGATCTCCAATTCCTTCTGCAAACGAGACAACACCTGCTTGTCCGCATCGGGGTAACGGTAGCTCAGGTTGCTGTAGCAGATGTGCTTCATCAGTCGGTAGTCCAGCGCCTCATTCCCGGTATAGCTCTTCAGATTGTGGTTTCTGTCTGCCCGACCGAATTCAAAGCGCACGCCACAACCCTCGAGCAGCGATCGCGTCTGATCGATCAGCCAGGGAAATTCACTGAGCTGCGCACAGAGCTCGTCTTGGGAGATGAAGCGATCCGAAGCCGGGGCACACTCTTCTTTGGGCAGCTTGCTGAGCAGACAGTTGCGCTCAATGGCCCGCAACAGACGATGGGTGTTGTGATCTTTCTTGTGCCGAAAGCTGCACGAGTGCAGAAGGACCATCCGCTCTTTGGGCCAATCGATCCGCTCCATCCGCAGCGAACTCAGGTCGCGGAGAGAGATCCCTATGAATGCATTCTCGTTGCTCAAGACCGATGCATCTGCTGAAAGGCTGTGAAGAGGATAGACAACGAACACATTCCGATCGACCGGTGCCTGATCAAATGGGATTCCTGCGTGAAGGTGCGCACTCAGATGCTGATTCAATGCGTAAAAACCTTCATTGCTCCGGGCGATCCCTACATATTTCTGCTCCACCCCATTTCGGAAATCGATGCCCAGAACGGGGCGTATCCCGTATTTGGCGGACAGGCGAACGAAATCCATCGCTGCCGAACTGCTGTTGATATCGGTCAGTGCAGCGGCCTGCCAACCATCCTGGGAAAGCTGCTGAAGCAATTCAACAGGGGACAGCAAGCCGTAGCGCAGACTGAAGTAGCTGTGCGTATTAAGCAACATTCGACAAAGACCTTAGCTGTTCAGATGATCTGTCCGATGATGGAACCGATGCTTCATTTCCCTCCCTGCTCCTCCTCCTTTCTCCTTCGGATGCGGGCAGAGGTGTGCCCCATGCCCTGCAGACGCAGGTCTTCCACTACACGGTACTCCGATTGGCGGTATACGGGATCTCCGATGGGCTCCAGCAAACTCAGGTCTTTGCGCGCTGGGCTTCTGATCTCCGCGGAGATCGGCCAGGCATTCACGGCCTGAGCGATCGGACCCAGCCGAGCGAGCAATTCATCTGCCTTGCGATCGGGATCGATCCATTCGCGCTCCATCTCCTCCGGAAGAACAATGGGCGACCGATGGTGCCCGATCTTTTGCAGCAGCGGACCCGCAGTGGTGGTCAGAACAGAGAAGCTGTAGATGATCTCCCCTGTTGCCGGATCAGCCCAATGGTCCCAGATGCCTGCCATGGCAAACAGGGCCGAGGCACCCTGAAGGTGCACATAGTAAGGTTTCCTGAGCTTCTCCTTCTCAGGACCTTCAATGAATCCATCTGCAAGCACCAAACAACGCTGAGAACGAATGGGCTTCCTGAACGACGGCTTCTGCAATATGCCCGCTGCACCTGAATAGGAAGGGTCATTGGCTCGGTTGTGATCGCCTTCCTTTCGGGCATTGATCAAATACATCCGCTTCTTCGCCCAAAAAGGAGTCATGCCAAACCGAAAGAACTGGATGACCTCCGGTCGGTCGGAAGTGATGATGGGTGCCCGCTCCCCAGGCGACAAATTGGGGTTGGGCATGTAGAGTCCGGGTTTCTCAAAACGCGCTTCAAAGCGATGCTCCATCGCCTCGATGCGGCTTACTGTGGTATACCTTCCGCACATGACCCCTCAGGCTTCCAATCCGTGCATTCGGCTGCGGATCTCGTGCACATCATCCCTGATCTCATGGAGCACCTTTCCCATCTGATGCATGGGGTCGGACATCTGAGGCTCAGGCAGACGGAAACTCACAAAGCCGCGGGCCTTCCATATCTCCTGGATATCATTCGCCGCCAAGGTATACGCCGCATAATCGGGATTGTCCGAACACAGGCGCAACGACCCCTTGTCTGAAAGATCGCTGTACAGTCTTTTGTAGACGATGCCCTCATCGCGTGTCACCACCACATGACATTCGCCGTCCCGAATATCCGTCCAGTCGGCCAGGTACTCACACATGATGTACGAACCCGAGGCAACCGGGAGCATGCTGTCTCCCTGGATCTGAAAGACGCGGTACGAACGCTTGGGCGAGAGCTCAATGAACGGCATCCGAAAGTGCGGCAAGCGGCTGATGAATTCTGTATCACTGTGGCCCTGAGTATATCCGGCAGCTGCCTTCTCATGCACCAGGCTGATGCGCTCCTCTTCATCCTGAGGATCGACCACGACCGGCAACACCCGGAGCCTGCGCCCCTGGAGATCCACCTGAGGAGAACCGCCCCCTGAGGTGCCGTGGACCAACTCGTCCATACTGCAACCAAAAAGCTCGGCCATGGCGGAGAGCACGGGCAAGCGCGGTTCTGCACGCCCTTCCT
Organism: Flavobacteriia bacterium; assembly: GCA_949516455.1. Lineage (GTDB taxonomy): Bacteria > Bacteroidota > Bacteroidia > Flavobacteriales > Schleiferiaceae > RFXV01. The sequence continues at coordinate 7,303 of CATILC010000246.1, forward strand.
CGTAGGCGCCCACCGCACTTCTCTTGACCCCCAATTGATTCGCCAACTCGCTCTGAGTGAGCGAAAGACGCTTTCTGTGTGTTTTGATGTGTTCTTTGAGCATGACAATAATATTGGCTTTGCTAATATAATTAGCTAAATGGATCCGACAATGCAACCGAAGCAGATCATAAAAAGCAAATAGTGCCTCGGAGATATATCATACTTTTGCCGTCTTTCTGCGGATGTGGCGAAATTGGTAGACGCGCTATCTTCAGGCGGTAGTGTCTTCGGACGTGGAGGTTCGAGTCCTCTCATCCGCACAAAACCCGGCTTCAGAACATTCTGAACCGGGTTTTTTTAGACCACCCATCCGATTCCCGTACGATTAACGGACCTAGGCACGCACAAAAGGAAGCCTCACCTATCCTTGCGGCCTAATCAAATCCATATTCTATGTCCAATTTGCGAAATCACGTTCAACTCATCGGCCACCTCGGGGCCGATCCAGAGATCAAAGAATTCAATGAGGGAAAGAAACTCGCCCGCATTTCCATGGCCACCAACGAGAGCTACCGAAAGCAGAGCGGCGAACGAGTGAACGACACCCAATGGCA
>CATILC010000247.1 GCA_949516455.1 Flavobacteriia bacterium
GAGAAGAGCAAAAAGGACAGGGGACGGATGAACCACTGGAAGCGCTTGAGCATCCAGTAGACACCCAGACAAATGCTCGTGATCAAAAAAGCCACCGGCCCTTTGGTCAGTACACCAAGGCCTGTGAACAGGGCCGCAACGGCCAAATAGGTCCAGGGGTTACGGCTGAGGTCGCTGCCTTTGATCCCATTGGTTCGCCAGTGGAATTTGATCAGGAACCAAAGGCCCGAAAAAATGAAGAAATTGAACCAGGGGTCGATCAAGCCCGACTTGAAGTAGAAAGAAGGCAGTGTGCTGCCCAAAAAGGCGATCACCCACCAACGCGCCATGCGCTGTCCGTGCAGACGGAAGCCAATATCGTAGATCATGAGAAGGGTGCACAGGCCGGCCAGCACATTGGGAAAACGCGCTCCATATTCACCGATGCCAAAAAGCTGCATGCTGACCGCCTGAAGCCACATAAAAAGAGGCGGCTTTTCTGTGAAGGGCTGAAAATTGAGTTGCGGACTGAGGTAATTGCCACTCAGGACCATCTCTCGGGCGATCTCAGCAAAGTTGATCTCATCCCAGTCGAAGAGATGCACACCTCCCAGAAAGGGAGCAAAAAGCAGTAGGACCGCGGCGGCGATCCGCCATTGATCTTTCCGATTGGATTTGAGCCGCATCCTGCGAAAATAGCCGATTGGTATTTTGACCGGGGCACTCTTTGTTTTTTTTAAATTTGGCCTCGCATAGCTTATAGTAAATAAAACTAAAAGCCTGCGTGTCCCACTCCCCCTGGATCCCGCGAGCAGAAAGACCAAGTGCATGAAGAATCAACCTCTCAATGCCGGGTTCGCTCTGAATCCGTTCGTCCAGAAACCCCTGCTGAACGTCAGTCTGTGCTTCCTCTTTTGCCTGGGCAGTCTTGCCGGGCAAACGCAGGAATCTTTTACCCTGAGTGGCCAGGTGTTCGACCAAAAAAGTGGAAGTACGCTGCCCGGCGTGGCCGTGTATATGCCCAGTGGCAAACGCGGAGTGACAACGGATCTTGAGGGAGCCTTCAGCATACGCACTTCCATTGGAGCGCAAATTGAATTCGCCTTCGTGGGCTATAAAAAGCAGGTCCATCGGGTGACAGACCGACAGCCGATCAAGATCTACCTATCCGAAGAGACCTCACTGCTGGATGAAGTGATGGTCGTGGGTTATGGAAGCAGCACAAGAAAAGAACTCACAGGAGCTACTTCAGATGTGAAAGGGGAGGAACTCGAGAAGCTCAACCTTCCAAGGCTTGATCAGGCCCTGCAGGGTCAAATGGCCGGAGTGAACATCACCTCCAATTCCGGCTCACCCGGCGGGCAATCCATCATTCGCATCCGCGGACTTTCCACCTTTGGCGACAATGACCCGCTGATCCTTGTCGACGGCATCGTCTACGATTCTGAAGGGTTGAATACACTGAACCCATCGGACATCGAGTCGGTGAATGTGCTCAAGGACGGAACAGCTGCCATCTATGGCGTACGTGCGGCGAACGGGGTCATCCTGATCACGACCAAGAAGGGCAGCAAGAACAGTGCACCGCAGTTTGAGTTCACCACCTACTACGGCATACAAGAAACCACACGGAGACTGGATCTGCTCAACGCCACGGAATATGCAGTGATCAAGAACAATGCTTTCATCAATGGCGGAGACCCTGCGCCCTTTGCCAATACGGCCCTCGGCGAAGGAACCGACTGGCAGGATGCCGTCTTTCAGACTGCGCCCATCGAGAACTACAGCCTGAGCATGAATGGCGGCACAGACCGTTCCTCCTACTCCATAGGCGGAACCTATTTCCGTCAGAAAGGCATCGTCGGAGGCGACAAAGCACAGTTCGAGCGCTGGAACGGACGCGTGAATTACACCAATGAGATCTCCGAGCGCCTGCGCTTCAACAGCGTACTGCTCTACACCTTCGAGGAGCGGGCCGCACTGCCCGAGAACGGGATCGGTTCCGTGCTGTACAATACGATCAACGCCTACCCCACCGAACCTCTGCGCGAAGACGGTCGCTACAGCTATCTGAACCTGGTCAACGACCTGATCCATCCCCTGGCACAGATGGAAAATACCCACAACCGTTCAGCGGTCAATAAATTCGTTGGAAAGGAAGAGCTGGCATACGACCTGGCTCCCGGACTGACCTGGACCAACCGCTTCAATTTCAATGTGGCCCTGGTCGATTACAAGGCGTTCAATCCGCTGACCTGGTACGGACCCGGCAAGCCCCAGAATACGGCCGCAAACGACGAATTGGAAGCGCCGCGCATCGAGATCGCCGACAGTGTGTTCATCGATCGAGGTGCCAATGTGGAGGAATCCAGGAGCACTTATTCCGATCTGACATTCGAAAGCTACCTGAACTACGAAAAGACGTTTCAGGAAGACCACAAAGTCAAGGCCTCTTTGGGGGTATCCGCCTTCAGTCGCAGAGGCGAAGGTCTCACCGGCGTGGCCTTCAACATTCCATACAACAGCCTCGATTTTGCGGACATCTCAGCCAACCAGGCAGAGAATGGCTATTTGAATAACACCTACTCCTTCCAGTTCCGTGAACGACTGCTGTCGGCCTTTACCCGAGCGGAGTACGCATACAAAGACCGCTATTTGTTCTCGACCATCCTCAGGAGAGATGGATCGTCCAAGTTCGGAGCCAATAATCGCTGGGGTTTCTTCCCCGTCTTTTCCGGTGCCTGGATCATTTCCGAAGAAGATTTTGCCAAAGTGGAAGGGCTTGATTTTGCCAAGCTTCGTTTGAGCTTTGGAACTTCAGGCAACGATCAGATCCCCAATTTCGCTTACCGGGCACTGCTCAATGGCGAAGGCGTCTATGTGTGGGACGACATCATCCGGACAGGCGTGGCCATTGGTCGGGCGGCGAACGACGACCTCAAGTGGGAAAGTACCTCTCAGTGGAATCTGGGTCTGGACATCGGTTTCCTGAAGAACTTCAGTGCCACTTTCAACTACTTTATAAAGGAGACGAGCGATCTGCTCTTCCAACCAGATGTTTCCGGTGTTCTGGGCACCTATGGCCCTGGCGGCTATCCGCCGTTTGTCAATGCAGGTGATGTGCGCAACTCCGGTGTGGAACTCGAGCTCGGTTACCGCACGCCCGTTGGATCCGAGTGGTCCTTCTCGGCTCAGATCAATGGTAGTTACATCCGCAATGAAGTAACCTCCACACCCAACGGTGTCGATTTCATCCCGGGAGCGGCCTTTGGTGTGGGCGGCAACATTGCTACACGTTTCCAGGAGAGCTTCCCGATCGGATACTTCATCGGACTGGAAACCGATGGTATTTTCCAAACACAGGCCGAGATCGACAATGCGGCGGTCGTGCAAGCCGGAGCCCAGCCCGGTGATCTGCGTTTCGTGGATCAGAACGGAGATGGGGTCATCAATTTTAGCGACGACAGCGACCGGGTCCAATTGGGTTCACCCATCCCCGATTTTACTTTCGGCCTGAGTCTGAATACTGCCTACAAAGGCTTTGACCTTTCCTGCCATGTGTACGCCGCTATCGGGCAGGAGATCATCCGCAACTACGAAAGACAACAGCCCTATGCCAATCAGCTCGATTATGTGATCGGACGCTGGGTGGGCAACGGCAGCAGCAATGAGATCCCAAGAGTGACCACAGACCTCACACGCAACAATGTATTTTCAGATCACTTTGTCGAAGACGGCTCTTTTCTCCGCATAAGGAATCTGCAACTGGGCTACAGCCTGCCCAAGTCTTGGGTGAACCCCTGGGGTGCAGAACGCCTGAGGATCTATGTGGCTGCAAACAACCTCTGGACCCTAACGGCCTATCAGGGTTTCGACCCGGACATCGGAAACTTTGGCGGACCTCTTGCCGCCGGCGTGGACTACGGTTTCTATCCTCAGCCACGCACCTTCATGGGCGGTCTACAAATGAACTTTTAATCCACTGAGATGAGAAAAAAGATGATCAATTGGCGAAATGCCTTGATGCTCCTGCTGCTATCACAGCTGGGTTGCCGGGACTATCTGGACGTTCAGCCCGAATTCGCATTGGATGCAGAAAACTATTTCAATGCGCCCCAAGACTATGAACTGGCATTGATCGGTGCCTACGACCTGCTGCAAGGAAGCTTCGTGTCTTACTGGATCGGAGAGATCGCCTCGGACAATGCGATCGCTGGCGGCGAAAGTGTGACCGATACCGAAGGGCTTCACCAGATCGAAGCCATGACGCACGATGCGGTCAATCTCGAACTGCGCTCCTTGTTCCGCTGGAACTACACAGGGATCGCACGGGTGAATTACCTGATGGAGAACAGAGACAAGATCGACTTTGACGGAAAGGAAGGCATCGTAGCGGAAGCGCGTTTCCTTCGGGCCTATTACTATTTCGATCTGGTCAAATTCTTTGGCGGTGTGCCCCTGGTGATCGACAAGCGCTTGGGATCGGACGAAGTCACACAGATCGATCGGTCCTCTGCGGCAGAGGTCTACGATCAGATCGAAGCTGACCTGAACCTGGCCATTGCCGACCTGCCGTGGAATCAGCCAGTGAAAGGACGCGTGACCAAAGGCAGCGCACTCGGGCTGCTTGGAAAAGTTCAGCTCTACCGGGGCAAACATGCGGAAGCAGCCAGCACCCTGGACCAACTGATCACATCCGGACCACATGCCCTGGTCAGCGACTTTGCCTCACTTTGGCTGGCTGCCAATGAGAACAATGCTGAGACCGTCTTCGACATTGAATATTCCAATCAGGAAGGCGGAAGCTACGGCTGCCTGATCTGTCTGGAAGGCAATGCCGCTCCTGGTTTTCAGGGGATCCGTCAATACGATGGACCGTTCTACGGAGATGGCAACAGCTACAATTTGCCCACGCAAGACCTCTATGATTCCTTTGACCCCGCAGACCCTCGGAGGGATGTGACCGTCCTCGACCTTGATGCCTTCATCGCCAGCCAATCGAACCCCGGAAGCATCAACTACGCCGAAGGTGCTGGTGGCCACACAGGCTTCTACAACAACAAATACATCAAACGCCTGAGCGAGATCGGGCTGCCCGATAACGACCTGACCAGCCCTTTGAATTACAAGGTCATACGCTATGCCGATGTACTGCTCATGGCTGCCGAAGCCCACATCCGTACGGGCAACGAATCCCAAGCGCTGAACTACATCAATCAGGTGCGCAACCGCGTAGGCTTGCCCGACCTGCAGAGCGGTGGCGCCCAGCTCGAAGACGATCTGTGGAAGGAACGCAGGGCCGAACTCTCCGGAGAGGGCCATCACTTCTTTGACCTTGTGCGAAGCGGACGGGCCGCCAATGAGATCACCGGTTTCGTGCCCGGCAAACACGAACTCTTTCCCATCCCTCAGGTCGAGATCGATCTGGCGGGAGGCAATTGGACACAGAACCCAGGATATTAATATCAAATACACACATCATGAACCACAAACACCTCATCGGCATCGGACTCAGCTCCCTGCTGATCGCATCGATCTCCTGCAGCAAAGACGATGACAAACCCACCATTGGAGCTCCACCGAGCGAACAGGATGCGCAATTTACCTATGCGCCCTCTTCCTCAAATCCCAACATCATCGATTTTACCGCCAGCAATCAGAGCCTGGCAGCCTCATGGGACTTTGGCAACGGAAGTACAGGGCAGGGTGGTCAGGCGACAGCCGTCTATCCATTCGCCGGAACCTATACGGTCACACTCACTGTGCAAAATTCCGGAGGCAGCCGAAGCAGCTCTCAGGACATCGTCATCCAGCAGGACGACCCAAGCCTGGTTTCCAGTCCCTTGTACGATATGCTCACGGGCGGACCCGCCGGTGTAGGCTACAAAGTATGGGCGGTGGATTCTGCCGCAGCCGCACATATTGGTGTGGGACCGAATCCTATTCAGAGCGCGGGTTATTGGCCCGAGTGGTGGGCATCTGGTCCTATGGAAAAGCCTGGGGGCGGAATGTACGATGACCGCTATGTCTTCCATCTGCAGGGCTTCCAGTACGACATGATCACAAATGGGGATGTCTATGTGAATTCAGATCACGCTGGGATCGCCCCCATGACGGATACCATCCGCATGACCGTCATCAATGATTTTAAGGCCAACTTCCCCGACCAGCTGAATGAAACCTGGACTCTCACAGAGGGAAGCACGGATACAACAATCACCTTTAGCGGGCAGTCCTTTGCGGGCTACTGGGCCGGTGCTCAGACCTACAGGGTGATCACACTGGACACCAATGAGCTCTTCATGTGCTATGTGGACGGGATCAATTCCAACCTGATGTGGTACATCCGCTTGCGACCCGAAGGCTATGTGAGCAACCCCGGACCTGGGCCCTCTCTCTACTCTTTGCCCTTGGACTTCGAATCAGTGGAACCCGAACTGACCACTTTTGGGGGCACGGGCACCGCATACATCGCGAATCCAGACATGAGCGGCATCAACACCAGTTCCAAGGTGCTCGAGATCACCCACGGCAACGAGAGCTGGGCCGGTTTCTTCGTGAATCTAGACGCCAAGCTGGACTTCTCTGCCAACAACTTCATCCGACTCAATATCTGGGCTCCGGATACAGGAACCTTCCGACTGAAGCTCGAGGATCAGGCCGATCCGAATAGCTTCATCGAAAAGGACATCTCCGTGACCACCGCCAACAGCTGGGTGGACGTTGAATGGGACATGACCGGAACGCCTTCAGACTTCGATCGTCTGGTGCTCTTCCCTGGCTGGGGATTGACCACACCTGAAGTGTTCTATCTGGACAACGTTCGTCAGGAATAATTCCAAAAGGAACCGATCTTTTGAGGTGGATCAGAAATGGTCCACCTTTTTTTTGCCTTTGTCTGGATGGCTTCTGATCGCAAAGCATCGATCTTCGCAAAGAACAGCCTATCGATTTGACGCAAGTAAGCCCACACCTGCCCTCATGGAAGATCGGGATCATCATCCTCTTCCCTGCTCTGTTGGGCTGGCAGTTCCAGTGGGTGTTCAATGAATCCGATGTGCTGGCACTCGCCATGCACTATGCAGATCCCAACTGGGCCGAAGGCGATTGGTACCTCTGCCTGCCTGGAGAATACCGCATCCTGTTCAATGCCCTGACCGGTCCGGTAATGAAATTACTGGGTACCGCCTGGGCGATCCCCCTGCTGCGGGCCTTTTTCCTAATTGCCTTTGGCTGGGTGATCAGCCGCTGGCTGCGCTCGGCTCAACTGGCTCCAGCGGCTCTTTTGTGGGCACTTTTCTTCCACTTTAGAAATCAATCTTTCTTGGCCGAAGAATGGATGTACGGCGGTATCGAGACCAAGGCCCTCGCCTATGTACTCCTGCTCCTCGCGCTTTTCGCCATGCACCGTCAATATCCATGGCTCACCGGACTCTCGGCTGGTCTGGCCCTCAGTTTCCATGTACTTGTTGGATTTTTCGGTGGCTGCTCCCTTCTGTTGGTGCTAATCCTTCAGAAGAAAAGCCTCGGAAGACTCGTTGAAAAATGGCCAAGCCTTCTGCTCTCCGCCCTTATTGGCGGGTGTTTCGGACTTTATTTCATTGGAAGTACGCTGCTGGCAGAACCGGTAATTGGCATGGATGAGGCCTGGGACCTCTATGTCCACTTCCGCGTTCCGCATCATCTGCTGCCCGATGAGTTCCCCCTTGAAGGCTGGCTGTATTTCGGATGCTTCATTGCCCTGCACCTTTTGAGTTTTCGCTGGGTGCGTTCCGATGAGCTGCTCGGCAGATTGCGCCTGCTGAGTCTTTGCAGCCTGCTCTTTTTTGCCATGGGGTTGATGCTCTTTTGGGCGGATCAGACGCATATCCTGAGGTATTATTGGTTCCGTCTGAGCGATGCACTTCTCCCCTTCACCTCTTTTCTGCTCGTCGGGGCACTTCTCTCCCAACAACTGCAACAATGGACGCGCAACTGGCCAAAAGTGAGCCGA
>CATILC010000248.1 GCA_949516455.1 Flavobacteriia bacterium
CCGCTCCTTGAAAGGGCTCCAGAGCAGAGGGATGGTTGTGGCTCTCGATCTTGAACGCACAGGCAAGACCCTCTCCAATATCCACCAGGCCAGCATTTTCCTCGCCCGCCTTGACGAGCATGTGCGGCCCGTCCTTGGGCAGCGTCTTCAGCCAGACGATGGAGTTCTTGTAGGAACAGTGTTCGCTCCACATGCCCGAGTAGATGGACAATTCAGTGAAGTTGGGCTCTCGGCCCAGAATTTCAGATATCTTGGAAAATTCATCCTCGGTGAGCCCGAGTTCTCCGGCTACTTCCGCATTGACCGGTTCTTGATTGACCTGATAACTCATAAGTGATTCAGCATAGAAGTCAAAGTTAATGGGAGCAGAGCGTGCAGCGTGCATTTCCGCACAAAGGTCATCCACATGATTCTGACATTTTGTGCCCCCAAGGCCGGATATTCTGCTGAGGGAGGTTCTGCATTCAACCGTGTCGATTAATTTCCCATCTCAATCCATTAAGATCATGACCCGCCCACTCTCCCTCCTACTCACCTTTTTAAGCTCACTTATCGTGTGGTTAGACGCCTATGCACAAGAAGACCTGAACTACCAGGTACCTCCGCAGGACATTCTCGAACTCGTAGATGTGGACCTCGCACCGATCACACTGATCACCGAGGACCGGGAATACATGGTTTTTGTCTACCGCAAGGCCTACAAGAGCATTGCCGAACTGAGTGAAGAGGAGATGCGGCTCGGCGGCTTGCGCATCAATCCCAAGACCAACATCGGAAGCAGAACCCGATTCTACACCGGAATGAAGGTGATGAAGGTGGGAAAGGATGAAGAAGCCCGAGCGGTCAGTGGCTTGCCCGATGAAGCCCGGATCGCGAATCTGAGCTGGTCGCCGGATGAATCGAAGATCGCCTTCACACACACCCATGCGGAAGGAACAGAACTCTGGTATCTCGACCTGAAAAAAGCCCAGGCGAGCCGTTTGCTCGGACCCGTTCTCAATGCCAATATGGGCAGCGTACTGCGCTGGTTCAACGACGGTAAGTCGCTTTTGGTGAAGACCCTCGACACCGACAGGAAAAGTCTGATCGATACCGAAGAAGCCGTCCCCACAGGACCGATCGTTTCAGAGAATGCCGGGCAGAAGGCCCAAAACAGAACCTATCAGGACCTGCTGAAGACCCCGGACGACGAATACAACTTTGAACTGCTCGCCAGCAGCGAACTGATACAGGTCGATCTCAAGGGAGAGCAAACGCCTTTTCTGCCACTGGCCATGTACGGCGGTATCTCATTTTCTCCGGATGGGGAATATGTCATGGTCACCAGCATTCACCGGCCGTTCAGCTACATCGTACCCTACAGTCGCTTCCCCAGCCGCTCTGCGGTCTACACCAAAAAGGGCGAACTCGTGTCCGTGGTCATGGATGTTCCGCTAATGGAAGTCATGCCCAAAGGATTCATGGCCGCGCGCAAGGGCCGAAGAAACATGAACTGGCGCTCAGACAAACCACACACCTTGGTGTACACGGTCGCTTTGGACGAGGGCGATCCTGCGAAGGAGGTGCCCCACAGAGATGAAGTCTTCTTACTCGAGGCGCCATTCGATGGAGAAGGCCGATCCGTTTTCAAGAGCATCAACCGCTTCAGTGGGGGCGTATGGGGCTCGGATGAGTTTGCCGTTGCGTATGATTATTGGTGGGACACGCGAAACACCAAGACCTATTTCTTCAATCCTTCCCGACCCGATATCGAGCCGGAGATCGTTTACGACCGGAACTACCAGGATCAGTACAGTGACCCGGGCAGATTCGTTACCGAAGAAGGCCGCTATCCGGGTTACGGTGTTCTTGCCATGCGCGATGGAAAGCTCTTTCAGATCGGTGACGGATTCAGCGAAGAAGGCCAATTCCCCTTTGTACGTGAAATGGACATCAAGTCCAAAAAGACAAAGGATCTCTACCGCTCGACCTACACGGATCGCATCGAAGACATCCGCGACCTGTATGTGGATGAAGACGAGCTGCTCGTACGCATCGAATCCAAAAGCGATTATCCAAACTACTTCGTCCGCAAGCTGAAGACAGGGAGCATGGAACAGATGACGAATTTCAAGAATCCGTTTGAGCGGATCGCCAATGTGCAGAAGGAAGTGATCGACTACAAACGCTCTGACGGGCTCGATCTGAACGGCACGCTCTACCTGCCGCTGGATTACGAGGAAGGCAAACGCTATCCGATGATCCTATGGGCCTATCCAAGGGAGTACAAGGACAAGAGCAGCGCGGGACAAAACACACAGAATCCCAATGAATTCGTCTATCCCTTCTGGGGGTCACCTGTCTACTGGGTCACCCGTGGATATGTCGTGCTGGACGGCGCCTCCTTTCCGATCATCGGGGAAGGCGATGAGGAACCCAACGACTCATTCCGTACCCAACTTGTGGCCAATGCACAGGCGGCCATCGATGCACTCGATCAGCGCGGTCTGGTGGATCCCAAACGCGTGGCTGTTGGCGGCCACAGCTATGGTGCTTTCATGGTGGCCAACCTCTTGAGTCATTCCGATCTGTTCGCAGCCGGGATCGCCCGCAGTGGTGCCTATAACCGGACGCTCACCCCTTTTGGCTTCCAGTCGGAGCAGAGAAGCTATTGGGAGGCACCAGAGATCTACTATACCATGAGTCCGTTCATGCATGCCGACAAGATGAGGACCCCGCTGCTGCTCGTACACGGAGAGGCGGACAACAATTCCGGGACCTATCCGCTGCAAAGCGAGCGCTACTTCAATGCCCTCAAAGGCCTTGGAGCAACTGCACGCCTGGTGATGCTGCCCAAAGAGAGTCATGGTTACAGCGCCCGGGAGAGCATTTTGCACCTGCTCTGGGAACAGGATCAGTGGCTGGAGAAATATGTGAAGAACCGGCCGTCAGCCGATTGAGGATCCTGCGGGCAGCCCCGCATCGGGCTCGACCCACTTGAGGCTTCCCTCGCTGTCTTCCCCAAAGAGCAGCATGCCTTCAGACTCGATGCCCCGGATCTTTCGCGGTGCGAGATTCATCAGGATGGGTACGCGCTTTCCGACCAGATCCTTCGGATCGAAGAATTCGGCGATGCCCGAAACCACCGTCCGACGATCCAAACCGGTATCCACTTCGAACTTCAGGAGCTTATCGGTCTTGGGCACCCGCTCGGCTGAGAGGATCTGTGCCACGCGGATGTCCATTTTTTGGAAGGAATCGAAATCCACTGTTTCCTTTTGCGGATCCACGGCCGG
>CATILC010000249.1 GCA_949516455.1 Flavobacteriia bacterium
CCCAAGACGGCGAACAAAACAGACTTCACAGCGGATAAGAACTTCTTTCTCCGGATCAAATCCGTAGAGGAGCTATAAGCCTCCGCAAGACCTCAGGAAGTTTCCGGTCCTATCAGTGTTATCGGTCTCATCCTTTGGCTGATCAATTCATCCCTTCAGCGGGTTACCTTTTCAGTAAATAGCCGATAACATGAAGATCCTGATCATCACGCTTGGCGTCCTCGGCGTGGGCCTTGGGGCGATGCAACTCATGGCATTAAAGAGCCAAAAGAACATCGAGTCCTACCCCTATTCGGTCATCGAGAGCCATGAGAACTTTGAGATCCGGATGTATGAATCGGCCCTCTTCACCTCCGTGACCCTTGATGACAGCACCTACAAAGAGGCTTCGGGCAAAGGGTTTTCCATACTGGCGGGCTACATCTTCGGAGACAATGAGCGGGACCAAAAGATCTCCATGACCTCTCCGGTGGCCATGTCGCTGGAAGATTCGATCACCATGATGTTCATGGTGCCCAAAGAGCTGAAGAAAGATTCGCTTCCCAGACCGAGTGAGCAGGCCATCGAATTCGTGGAAGCGCCTCCAAAAAAGGTGGCGGCCATTTCCTTTGGCGGCTGGGCGAACGACAGGAAGATCAAGAAGTACAGAGAACTTTTGGTCCGATCCCTCGAAAAAGAGGGCATTGAACACACGTCCAGGTTCTCCTTTCTGGGGTACAATCCTCCGTTTGAACTCATCAACCGCCGCAATGAGATCATTGTGGAACTTCCATGAATCCAAAGACGCAGCAAGGCGCATCACCGAACACCTCCATTGCTGACTTGAGAAACGCGTTGATATCTCAGCGGGGTCATGCGGCACAGAGTGCTGGTGTTCGCCCATATTTGTGACGCCTAAGAAGTCCGATCGAGCGGATGAAAGGCATTCAAAACCAAAGGAGGCGGCTGAAGAAGCCTTCGGATGCACCCCACCTCTATGACCTTTCAGCAACTCCAGCTCTCCAAGAACATCCTCCGCTCGCTGTCCGAGCAGAACTACGAGCAACCAACAGAAATACAGGCCAAAGCCATTCCCGTCGGATTGAGCGGCCGTGACATTTTGGGCAGTGCCCAGACAGGAACAGGAAAAACGGCAGCCTTTGCATTGCCGATCATCCAGAATCTGCTGGAACGTGGATCCGGCCATGACGCACGACCGATACGGGCGCTGGTGGTCACCCCGACCAGGGAACTGGCCTTGCAGATCGGTGAGAGTTTCACCGCATACGCCCAGTACACAACTCTTCGAAACACGGTCATCTTTGGTGGCGTACCGCAGACCGCTCAGGTGCAAGCCATTGAAAGAGGGGTGGATGTTTTGATCGCCACTCCGGGGCGGCTGCTCGATCTGATGGATCAGGGCGTGTTCACTCTGAGAGATATCGAATTCTTTGTTCTCGATGAGGCGGACCGCATGCTGGACATGGGATTCATTCACGACATCCGGAAGATCATCGCTGTACTGCCCAAAAAGCGGCAGTCCTTGTTCTTCTCAGCCACCATGCCCGACAACATTTTATCCCTTTCCAAACAAATCCTGACCGACCCTGTGAAGATCGCTGTGGATCCAGTTTCCTCAACGGCTGACACGATCCGGCAAATGCTCTACACCACGAACAAAAAGAGCAAAAAGGACCTTCTGCTGCATCTGCTGAAAGACCCCGAGCTCGATCAGGTTCTGCTTTTTTCGCGCACCAAGCACGGAGCCGATCGCATCGTACGCGACCTGCGCAAACGACAGATCCTCTGTGCGGCCATTCATGGCGATAA
>CATILC010000250.1 GCA_949516455.1 Flavobacteriia bacterium
GCGGCCAGTGCCAACATCCGAAGGGATGCGATCATCGCCCGTCTGGACAGTTCAGGAAATCTGCTTTGGGTCAACCAGTATCAAGATGCCAATTTCGATCAGCGGCAGTTTCCCTACAGCCTGGTGGAAATCTCTTCGGATCGGCTGTGCTATTACGCCAATCTGGAAAGCCAGAGCACCAATGACACCCGAAACCTATTGCTTTGGCTGGACGCACAGGGAGCGGTCGTTCAGTCCAAAACCTATGACCTTGGAGGAATATGGGGCCGTTGCATCACCACCGCAGATTCGGGCTTGCTGTTCCGCACGGGCAACCGCCTGGTCAAGGTAAATGAACAGGGTTTTGTGCAGTGGGCGCGTGAATATGTCGTTCCCAATTCAGCTTCAGATTTCAGTCGGCCGATCGCGCTGCAAGACGGCTATGCCTTCTTCAACCGGCTGAACGGAAGCAGCTTCTTGGTCGGAAACAAGGTGGATCTCACTGGGCAACTGACCCATTCGGTCCGATTCAATGCGCAGGTGGGCATTGGTCGCCCATCATCCATCGGCAATTCCTCGGTTGGCCTTGCGCTTACCCAGGATGTCGGTCTGGGACAGTCTTCAGCAACCTTTCTTCGGCTGGGGGGCGACAGTCTGCAGATCGAACGGCGGCTGAGCTTGGATGGTCTTTTTGGCGCGGGTCGAGGTCTTTGTATGATGAACAATGGAAAGCTCGCCTTTGCCGGGGCCATCTCAGACTTTCCTGCGAAAAGCTTTTCCGGAATCACCGATCAGGATCTAAATGCGAGCTGCAGACGCATCACTCAGGGATGGAATTCAACTGCCTATTCAGCGACGGACAACGCCTTGGCCGTGTCTGTAGCTCCGGCCACCTTCAACGCTGTATCCTACATCGCCAATGTGCTCAACCCCAATTTGACCATTCAAACCCAATGCATTCCCGTAGCGGTATTCGATCTCGGGCAGGACACTGCACTCTGTGCAGGAGACAGCCTGCGTCTGGCCAATGTGAATGGCTATTTTGAAGCGGACTACAGCTGGTCCACGGGCTCTACCGATGCCAGCATCTACGTAGACCAGCCCGGTACCTATTGGGTGGAGGTCGATCTGGGTTGTGGTTCTTCCATCTTGCGGGACAGCATCGAGATCGGTGAATTGGCCAACGAAGCCTTTTCCCTGGGTCCTCCTCGCTATATCTGCGAAGGGGAAGAGGCCATTGTGTCCGGTCCGGATTGCGCCGCTTGCGGCTTTCAGTGGAATACAGGAGAGAGCAAGCGGTCCATTGTGGTGCGAAATGCCGGGATCTATCGCCTCACTGTGCAATACCCGAACGGATGCGAACGGGAAGAGGAGGTGGAGGTATTCAATTCGGGATGCGCCTGCGACTTTTTCATGCCCAACGCCTTCAGTCCGAATGGAGATGATCGCAATGAAGTCATTCGCCCCATTTTGAACTGTGTGCTGCAGGATTATCGATTCACGATCTACGACAGATGGGGACAGCTCGTTTTTGACAGCCGTGCTCCTGAATACAGCTGGAACGGCCGAGTAGATGACAGAAATGCACCCAGTGGAATATTCATGTATTCAGTGGAATACAGTCCATTACTGCAAGGAGTGGTTCAGGAAAAGGTCTTCCGAAGAGGCACACTCGTATTGTTGCGTTGAATCAGCCCGAGATCAGCCAGACCCCCAATACGGCGGAGGCGATCCCAAAAATGCTCCATCGGGTCAATGGCTGTTTGAAGAGCAAGCTGCCGAGCAGACTTGAGCAAAGCACAATGCCCACATTGTTGATCGGAAAGACCAGTGATCCATCGAGCTGGGCAAGTGCCCGGACAAGGAAGACCAGCGAACCCAGATTGGGCAGCCCCAGAAGCACACCTGCGCCAATGCTGCGGATCATGGGTGTTTTTTCCTCTTTCCTTCGCAACAGGAAATAGCTCCAGCAGACAAGAGCAGAAACGGCGAATACAGCCGACACATAACCGATCTCCATGCTTTTGTCCAGATAATGATGCTCCATGAACTGCAACAAGGCCGTACACAGACCGGTGCCCAAAAAGACGATCAGCACTTTTAGGGGCAATTTGGCCGCTTTGTGATCGGACGACTGAACGCCTGACCGAAGCATGAGGTAGATGGCCAGTAAGCCCAGGCAGATCCCCAACTGATGTTCGGTATCCAGCTGTTCTCCGTAGAGAAGAGGAGCCAGGGCCACAGGAATGAGCAGAGACATCTGCGAACTGATGGTGCCCAGGCTCATTCCGCCCTTTTGGGTGAGTTCGAGCATGAGCAGGAACAAAAAGACAAAGGCAGAGCCCATTAAAAGGGCAGAGCCCATCCAGGGTTCTTTCAATACAGAGAGCGGAAGGGGACTGATGATCCAGCCCACCACCGCCGCAGTCGTGTAGTTGGCCGCCACTGCAACCACCGCATTCACTTTCCAGCGATCCATTAGGCTGAAGCAGACAAAGA
>CATILC010000251.1 GCA_949516455.1 Flavobacteriia bacterium
TCCCGAGAAGGCCTCGACGCAACTGCTGCGATCTTATGGGCTGGAGAGCGGAAAGTACGATCTGCTCATGGCGCGAATGGAGCCAGAGAACAACATCCACATGATCCTCGAAGGTCTGGCCGCTTCGGATTCGGAGCTCCCTGTGCTCGTTGTCGGACACAAGCCCAATGCCTATGGTCTTCAGCTTCAACGAAAGTTCGAGGGCACTCAGGTGCGTTTTCATCCGGGCGTTTTCGAACGCACCCATACTGATGCATTGCGTCAGGGCTGTCGATCCTACTTCCATGGCCACTCCGTAGGGGGAACCAATCCATCTCTTCTGGAGGCGATGGCCTGCGGTTGTCTGATCCATGCGCACGACAACCCTTTCAATCGCAATGTGCTTGGTGACAACGCCCTGTATTTCAGTTCATCTTCCGACATTAAGAAACAAATTGCCCATCCACTGGCCGCAACAGAGATGGCTCTCTGGAAGAAGAACAACTTTGAACGCCTGCGCAGGGAATTTCAATGGGAAAGCATTGCGGAGCAGTATCTTCTGCTTTTCGAACAACTTTCAATTGGTTAGCGTCACATACGCCAACGAAATCTCGGGCGGAGCAGGCTCAGAGGCCGTTGGGCTGTTGTATATTCGCCCTCCGTTCAAAATTTGAGAAATGGCAACACTCGAACGAATTCGAAAAAGCTCTGGACTGCTGGTCGTTGTGATCGGAATGGCCATGATGGCCTTCATACTGACCGACCTTCTTTCCTCGGGCAATTCTTTCCTGCGCGGAAGCGCAAATGCAGTTGGATCTGTAAATGGCGACAAGATCGACATACAGGAATTCAACCGGCTTATGGATCAGGCGCGCGCCACCTATGTAGCCAATACGCAGGACGCCACCTTTCAGAATGCCACCGACAAGCAGTTCGCCGATCAGGTTTGGAACAGGCTGATGAGGGAAAAGCTCTATGCGGGCATCACCGAGGGCAACGGCATCACCATCTCTGAAAAGGAGTTGTACGAGCGCATCATCAACAATCCCAATATCCGGGACAACCAGAGTTTCAAGGACCCAAACACAGGACAATTCAGTGAAGCCGTTTTCCGGCAGGCACTGTCTCAGATCCAAGGACAACGTGGAACGGACCCTCAGGTAGATGAGATGTGGACATCCTGGGTCGAATTTGAGCAAGCCATGGAGGAGCAGGGTGGATACGACAAACTCCACAAATTGGCTCAGTCCGCGGTCTACTATCCAGAGGCATTGGCCAAGAATCTGCTCAATGAACAGGGACAGAATTTCCGCGGCCGCTTTGTTGCATTGCGCTACACCGACATTCCGGATTCCACCTTGGAAGTGACGGACTCGGACATCAGCGCTTACTTGAGCGAGAACGCCGCGAAATACGAGCGCGAGGCGCAGCGGGATATTCTCTATGTGAATTTTCCGATCGAGGCTTCAGTACGCGACAAGCAGGAAATGCTGGACGAATTGAGTGCGCTGCGTGCAGATCGCGTCCTGCCCAACGAGGCGACCGGCACCTCAGATACCATCAAGGGTTTCGAACAAACGGATGACGACAGCTTGTTTGTCACCATACACAGCGACATCCCCTACGACAAGACTTACTACAAGAAAGAAGACCTATTGCCGGCACTCGATTCAGCCATTTGGGAGGCCCCCATTGGCTTTGTGCATGGTCCTTATGTCGAGGGAACGGTCTATCAACTGGCCAAGGTCAGAAGCCGCATCACTCTACCTGACTCAGCCAAGGCACGGCACATTTTGATCGCCTATCAGGGGGCTGAACGAGCGGCACAGACCGTTGTTCGTACGCCCATGGAGGCCAAAACAATTGCCGACAGTGTCTTTGCATACATCCGTGAGGACATCAGCCGATTTAAGGAAGTGAACGACTCTTTGTCGGATGATGTGGTGGCGCAAACCAAATCCGGTGATCTGGGTTGGTTCCAGCAAAACTCGATGGCCCGTCCATTTGGAGATTTTTGCTTTTATCGGGAAAAAGGAGCCCTGGGTATGGTCTACACCAATTTTGGTATCCACATCGTAGAGATCACCGATCAGTCCGATGGAGAGGAAGCCATTCAAGTGGCGCGTGTGGCGCGGAATCTTCAGCCTTCGGAGCGGACATTGAACGATCTGTACAACGAAGCATCCTCTTTTGCTTCCTCAGTGGATCAGGAGGGCTTTGGAGCGAGGGCTGAGGAGCAGGGGTATTCGCCTCGCCCCGTAACTGCCTTGGAGGAATTCGATGAAAATATTTCAGGTTTGGGAAACAACCGTGCGATCGTCCGCTGGACTTTTGAAGATGACCGCTCTGTTGGTGACATCCAGTTGTTCTCGAATGGAACCAAATCATATGTCGTCGTTCTATTGGATCGAATGAAAGAAGAGGGACTCCCTGAGATCAGCGAAGTGGAATTGAACATTCGCCCGAAAGTTCTGGTGGAGAAGAAGAAAGAGATCCTTCTGAAGAAGATGGCGGCTGCGGCCAAGTCCTCTGCAACCGTTGAGGAGCTGGCGACAGCACTCGGTCTGGAGGCCGACAAGATATTTGACCAAAAGTTGAACTTTGCTCAGGTGAATGTGACCGGAATTGGAGGTGAGCCTGGTTTTGTAGCGATGATGAGCAGCTATCCCATCAACGAACTCTTTCCACCATTTGCAGGCGATCGTGCGGTCTTTTGCGGTGTGGTAGTCGAGCGGGATCCCACAGTAGAGCAGGGCGATCACCAGAGTCTGGTGGATCAAAATCTTCAGCCCATGCGCACGCGGATGCCCAACGCCCTCTTCCAAGCCATGGAAAAGACGGCACGCATCAAGGATATGCGCGCAAAGTATTATTGATAGGCTTCGATCGACAAGACCTCCAAGCCGGCCTTTGTGCCGGCTTTTTTATAGGATCAATACGCGGTAGGCATCGAGTCGCAAGAATATGAACAGAAGCAGGGTGAATCCCCAGAGTGAGGAGCCTCCGTAGCTAAAAAACGGGAGCGGAATACCGATAACGGGTGCCAGCCCGACCGTCATGGCGATATTCACGGCGAAGTGCAGGAAAAGGATGGCCGCAACACCGTAGCCATAGGCCCTGCTGAATCTGGATTTTTGTCGTTCCGCAAGAAAGATCAGCCGGAAGAGCAGGGCAGTGAACAGAAGCACGACCAGGCTGCTGCCGAGAAAGCCCCATTCCTCTCCGACGGTGCAGAATATGAAATCCGTCGTCTGTTCCGGCACGAAATCGTAACGCGTTTGGGTGCCTTGAAGGAATCCCTTGCCTGAAAGCCCACCTGAGCCGATGGCGATCAAACTCTGCTGTGTATTGTAGCCAATGCCTTTTGGGTCTTCTGCCTTTCCCAAAAGAATATCAATGCGGTTGCGATGGCGGTCTTCGAGCACCTCGTTGAAGGCGTAGTCCACCGAAAGGACAACGCCGAGTCCCATGATCGCCATAAGGAGCGGCCTCAGCCAAAAGCGCGGTCTCCTTCTTGAAGAATAAGCCATTCCAAGAGCGAGGACGACCATTCCCAAAATCACCCATACTTTATTCAGCAGAAGGGTCAGTACAAAGAGGATTCCGATCCCGATCGGTCCGAGAAGGACAGTGATGGACATGCCTTCCCGGTAGAGCACGAAGAGGAAGGCCAAGAAGACCAAAGCAGATCCAAGATCGGGCTGGGGCAGGATGAGAAGGATGGGCAGTGCGATCAGTGCAAAGGCCAGCCAGCGGCTGCGCGCACCCATGCCATCTTTGGATGATTCCTTGGAGAAAAGTTTGGCCAGGGCCAGGGCAGTGGAGCATTTCACGAATTCAGAAGGCTGCAAACTAAAGCCTCCGAAGGTGTACCAGGAACGGGCGCCACTGATCGTGCTTCCAAAGATGAGTACGCCAGCCAGGGCCAAAAGCGAAAGTGCATAAACGGGATAGGCGATGCGTTCATATACCCGTCCATCGAGCAGAAGAATAAATAGAAGGATGAACATTGACGATCCGATCCACAGCAATTGTTTGCCGTATTCGGAGTCCATGGACCAAAACTTTTCATTTTCAGGCTGGTAGGCGGCAGAGTGAATATTCATCCATCCCAGAAATACGAGCAGCAAGAAAAGACCGATCGAAATGCCGTCGAGTTTCCAGAAAAGTCCTTGGCCCTCTCTCACTGCTGATTTTCTTCTGTGGCAAGCAGGCCGTATTCGGCGCGCAGATCCCCTTGGATCATCCGTTCCTTCAAGGCGGTGCGTCCGATCTCCCCTGTGAGGTAATGCTCCATCATCAGGCTGGCGATGGGAGCTGCCCAGCGCGACCCCCAATAGCCATTCTCCACGATGATGGACAAGGCGATCTTGGGATCTTCCTTGGGAGCAAAAGCGATGAAAATGGAATGGTCCTGGCCATGGGGGTTCTGAGCGGTTCCCGTCTTTCCGCACATGGCGATGGAATCGTGTCGGGCGGCCCTGGCCGTTCCCGTTTCAAACACTTCATACATTCCTTCGATGACCTCATCGAAATGTTTGGGATCTATGCTTGTTGGCTTTTTTTCGAGGAATTTTTCGTTGGCCTCATTTCCGATCAGCTTGACGATATGCGGCGTGAAGTAGTGGCCCCGGTTGGCAATTGCCGCACTCATATTCGCCATTTGGATGGGCGTCAGAACCAACTCGCCCTGTCCGATTCCCAATGAGATCGTCGTTGTGGCCCCCCAGCCTGTGTAGCCCAAAGCCTGGTCATAATAGTCTGCATTCGGAACAAATCCACGTCTTCCAGTGGGCAGGTCGTTGTTGAGGAAATCGCCCAGACCAAAACTGCGCACATGGGTGGACCATACATCCAATCCCTCCTGAGCAGAAGGGTACTTATCGACTATTTTTTTGAAGACCTGGCAGTAGTAGTTGTTGCAGCTCTTGGAGATGGACAGTCTCAGGGCGACCGGACGATCCGTTCCGCAGTGACAGGCCACGTGCAGTCCTTTGGCATGAAATCCATTCCGGCAGCTGAAGCTGCTGCTGGGACGGATCACCTGCTCCTGCAAGCCGATGAGTGCATTGATCAACTTGAATGGAGATCCAGGAGGATATTCGGCGAGAACGGCCCTGTCAAACAGGGGTTTGTTGAGGCTGTCCTGCAAAAGACGGGTGTATTCGGCCGAGCGTTTTCGCCCAACCATTCGTGCGGGATCGAATGTGGGGCTGCTGATCAAGGCCAGGATCTCGCCACTATTGGGTTCGATGGCAACGATGGATCCACGCTTGTTGGTCATCAACTCTTCTCCGAGCAGTTGAAGATCGATGTCCAGCGTCGACCGAATGTCCATACCAGGAGCTGCAAGGGTGTCGTATGCACCTTCAGCGAATGTATTCTGTTCCCGATTGTGTACATCAACCATGATGTACCGCGCACCGGATCTTCCCCTGAGCTGCTCTTCGTAGGCTTTTTCTATGCCACTCACCCCGTGGAGGTCCCCCATACGGTAACGGACGTTCTTCCGAGCAAATCCCTCTGTGACCTCGCCGATATACCCCAGGGCATGGGCCGCCCCGGCGTGGGCGTAGGATCTCTGGGCGCGCTTTTGCATGTAAAAGCCAGGGAAACGGTGAAGATGCTCCTGCAACGACCCGAAGGACCGGGCAGATATCTGACGGATCACAGCCGATGGCCGATAGGAGGAATACCGTCTGGCTTTTTTCAGTTGGAAACGAAGATCAGAAGGGGCAACCGATGAAAGTCGGGCGAGAAAAACAGTGTCAAATGCGGCTGTTTTGGCGGGCGTGACCATCAGATCGTAGGCGGGGATATTCGAAACCAGGAGTTTCCCATTTCGATCGTAGATGTGTCCCCGAGGGGCGTATATGCGCTCTTTTCGGATCACATTTTCGTTTGCGTAGAGGGTGTACTTGTCATCGAGGATTTGCAGGTCGAAGAGCCTTCCGATGAAGAGCGCACAGGTCAGACCGAAGAATAAGAAAACGATCAGCGCCTTGTTCACAGGGGTGCAGTGGTTTTTCGACCCGCCAGGAGCTGGACGATCAGGATGATGAACAGGCTGAACAAAGCAGTGTAGGTGGCGTCGAGGAGATGGAAGAACAATCCGCTGAGGCTGTGTTCATCGACTACGAAAAGGAAGTAATGGTGGAGCCAAAGGCCGGAATAAGCATAGAAAAGGAATTTCTGCCAGCCCATATCGCGGAGGCTCAATGCACCAAAGTCGAATCCTTTTTGGGTGGAGACCAGACGGACCAGGCGTGGACGAAGAAAGCCGACCCAGGTGCAGGCAAAGGCGTGTATCCCCGAACTCTGTTCCATCAGATCGATGCTGAACCCCAGCAAAAAGGAAATGATCATGACAGCGGCATATTTGGTTTCCACCGGCAGCATGAGAACAATGATGGGGTAGACATATGGGTTGATGAAGCTGAAGAGTTCCACTTCGTTCAGAACGAGCACCTGAGCGATCCAAATACCGCTCAGTTGAAGGATCTCTATCGGCCCGAGTTGTCTCAAAATGCTGGATTTAGAGATTCAAGGCTGTCTCTTTCTGCGCGCATGAGGTCTTGTACCACATAGACCGAATTCAGGTCTGCGAAATCCACACTGAGTTCTAATTCACCACTCAAAAAGTCTGTTGCAGCTGTTCGCTCAATGAGCGCGACAGTTCCGATCAATTGATCAGGAGGGAAAACGCTTGAATGACTGCTGCTGTAGATCAGATCTCCCTTGTCGAGTTTGGATTCCACGGGTACGTCTTCGATCCGTGCACGCCGGTGGTCGCCACCAGGCCAGAATACCCGCCCAAAATAGCTGGAGTTTCGAACCCGTCCACTCGTACTGAATCGACTGTGCAAAAGCGAGAGAACCGTAGAGTAATGTGCAGAGCAGGAGAGCACGACGCCAACGACCCCCTTCTCACTGAGCACACCCATTCCGGGAAGCACACCATGAACGCGGCCTTTATCGAGCGTCAGCGTATTGTTTTCCAATGCAATGGAGTTGTTGATGACCTGCGCCTGCCGATACAGATACTGTCTGTTGCGCAGGGTGTCCACATCTGTACTGTCCCTGCTGTAAAGTTCGAAGTGACTGTCTTTCATCAAACTCCGCAATACCGCATTTTCCTGCCGGAGTTGTTCATTCCATTCCTTCAGTGAAAAGTATGATTTCAGATCACTCCTCCAGCCAAATAAAGTGTTCTCGACTTCGCTCGTCCATCCGGTCCATTTGGATCTCTGGTAATGCGCTGAAGAATACAGAATACCCAATGAAAGGGTTTGAAGGAACAGGAAGAGAAGCGTGAATCGGTGCCGAAAGAAAAGGTCGATAAGGCGTTTCATTCCCCTCCTTTTATCGCATCAGGAAGTTGAATTTATCCAGATTCTTCAGAGCGATGCCCGTTCCGCGTACCACGGCACGCAATGGATCTTCGGCTACGTACACAGGAAGTTCCGTCTTCAGAGAGATCCGCCTGTCCAGACCGCGGAGCATCGATCCACCGCCTGCCAGGTAAATGCCGCTGTTGTAAATGTCTGCAGCCAGTTCAGGAGGCGTCATCGACAGTGCTTCCATTATCGCTTCTTCGATCCGCGTGATCGACTTATCCAAAGCCCGGGCGATCTCATTGAAGGTGACCACCACTTGTTTGGGCTTTCCCGTCAACAAATCTCTTCCCTGTACCGCGAGATCATCCGGCGGCACTTCCAATTCATCGAGAGCTGAGCCCACTTCGATCTTGATCTGTTCAGCGGTACGCTCACCTATATACAGGTTGTGCTGGTTCCGCATGTAAAAGCTGATGTCGTTGGTGAACACATCTCCGGCCACCTTGATGCTCTTGTCGCTCACGATTCCCCCGAGCGCGAGCACGGCGATCTCAGTGGTTCCCCCGCCGATATCGATGATCATGTTGCCCTTGGGCTCCTGCACGTCGACTCCGATCCCGATCGCTGCGGCCATGGGCTCGTGAATGAGATAGACCTCCTTGGCCCCGGCGTGTTCGGCTGAATCCCGAACGGCTCTCTTTTCAACTTCCGTAATGCCCGATGGAATGCAGATCACCATTCGAAGTGAGGGGGCCATCCATTTGCTCCTCAGCCCCGGTACACTTTTTATGAACTCACGGATCATGTGTTCTGAAGCATTGAAATCGGCAATGACACCGTCTTTCAGCGGTCGGACGGTTTTGATGTTTTCGTGCGTCTTACCGTGCATCTGTCGGGCTTCATGTCCGGATGCAATGATCTTGTTGCTCGCTCGGTCGATCGCTACTATGGACGGTGCGTCCACCACTACTTTGTCGTTGTGAATGATCAGGGTGTTCGCCGTTCCGAGGTCGATCGCAATGTCTTGTGTGAAGAGTTTAAAAAGGCCCATGCGAGGGATTCATGCGTGTTAATGTTTGAAGTGTCTGTGTCCGGTAAAGACCATGGCCATATCCTTTGTGTCGCAGAAGTTGACGGACAATTCATCCTTGACCGAACCTCCAGGCTGGATAACGGCTTCGACGCCTGCTTGGTGTGCGATCTCCACACAATCTGGAAAAGGAAAAAAAGCGTCCGAGGCCATGACGGCTCCTTTGGTGCGGAGCTGAAACGATTCAGCCTTGTTGATGGCCTGCCGCAGGGCGTCTACCCGCGAAGTCTGTCCTGTTCCGCTTCCGATCAGTCTGTGGTCTTTCGCAAGCACAATGGTGTTGCTGCGGGTATGCTTGCAGACCTTGGAGGCAAAAAGCAGATCGGCCTCTTCTTCTTTGCTCGGTGATCGGTTCGTGACCACCTTGAGGTCTTCTTTTGAATCCGTCATCGAGTCCGGCTCTTGTTCGAGAACTCCATTCAGGATGCTGCGCAGCTGTCTCTTTGGTCGGCTGATCGTTCGGGTGCGCAAAAGGATCCTGTTTTTCCTGGTCTTGAGGATCTCCAGTGCCTCTGAACTGAAGTCCGGAGCCATTAGGATTTCAAAAAACAATTTGTCGATCTGTTCGGCGACTTCGGCATCGATCTTCCGGTTGGCAGCGAGTACACCGCCAAATGCCGAGACTGGATCGGCTTCCAAAGCATCTTTCCAAGCTTGGGTGAGCGAATCCCGGCTGGCAATGCCACACGCATTGTTGTGCTTGAGGATGGCAAAGGTGGTGTCCTCGAACTCTTCGAGCAGCCACCATGCGCTGTCCACATCCAAAAGATTGTTGTAGCTCAGTTCCTTGCCGTGCAACTGTTCAAAGGCCTCGGAAAGATCACCGATGAACCGCCCTTTTTGGTGCGGATTTTCGCCGTAACGAAGCTCTTTGGAACCGCTCATCCAGCGATTGATCTCTCGATCGTAGTTCGCGCTTACCGCAAATGCGCGTGTGGCCAACCGCTTTCTGTCTTCGGCTTCGCTGTGTCCTTCTTTTTCTTCAAGCAGCTTCTGCACCTCTCCGTATGCATCCTTGTCGGGTACGATGAGAACGTCCTTGTGGTTTTTCGCGGCTGCTCGTATCAGGGATATGCCACCTATATCGATCTTTTCAATGATCTCCTTTTCTGATCCTCCTTGGGCAACGGTTTCTGCAAAGGGATAGAGATCGACGATGACCATATCGATCTCGGGAATCTCGTAACGCTCGAGTTCCTGAACATCTTCGTTTTGGTCTCTTCTCGAAAGGATGCCTCCAAAAACCTTGGGGTGAAGCGTTTTCACCCTTCCGCCGAGAATGCCTGGGTAGCCGGTCAAATCCTCTACGGAACGGACAGGGAGCCCGATGTCCTTGATGTAGGCATAGGTTCCGCCGGTGGAGTAGAGCGTCACATCGTGGGAACAAAGAAGTCTGACAAGGGGCTCCAGGCCCTCTTTGGAAAAAACCGAAACCAATGCGGAGCGTACTCTTTTCAATTCGTGGCTGTTAAAAGGGGTGACTTAAGTCGAAGGAGCAAGTTAATGAATTAAGCCCCTGAGCGCCCTTCATTTCTTCACTAATTTGCGGGAATATCTGGGTTCACATGCGCGTTTGGTTCAATGCTCTTTCCGAAAGTGTGGCGTTCGCACTGCACGCGCTGCTCGTCAATAAGCTCCGCACCTTTCTGAGCCTTCTGGGCATCTCGATAGGCATCTTCTCCATTATCCTGGTCTACACTGTGGTGGATTCTTTGGAGTCCAATATCCGCAGCAGTGTGGAGTCTTTGGGGAACGATGTGGTCTACATCCAGAAATGGAGTTGGGGCGGTGGAGGTGAATACCCCTGGTGGCAGTACATGAAAAGGAGGGAGCCCTCTTTTCAGGATTTCAAGGATCTCCAAAAACGCTTCTCCAAGGCCGAGGCCATGGCATATGGAATGAGCATGAGCAGTGTGGCCAAGTATGGGAGCAATTCGATCGAAGGGGTAGGGGTGTTCGGCTCCACACATCAATACGATCGGATATGGGAATTTGAACTGGCCGAGGGGCGATATTTCACCGAACTCGAGTCCAACTCCGGACCGAATGTGGCGATCATTGGTTCGGATATTGCTCAGGGTCTTTTTCAGGGCAAAAGCGCAGAGGGCAAGAAGATCGGTATTCTGGGAAGAAAGTTTCGCGTCATCGGAGTCTTTGAAAAGAAGGGAAAGAGCCTGGTGGGGGAGAATCAGGATGAATTGATCCTCATACCAACTTCGACCATGCTCAAACTCGCCAGTCCCGAAAAGTTGAATGGCAACATGATCATGGTCCGCGCCGGGGCGGGTTTATCCTTTGAAGAGTTCAAAAGCGAACTAAAAGGCACATTTCGCACGATTCGGAGGCTCAAACCCAAGGTCGATGACGATTTCTCCCTGAATGAGATCTCCTTGGTGGCCAATGGTCTGGATCAGCTCTTCGGGGTCATTGGTACCGCGGGCACGGTGATCGGTCTTTTCTCCGTTCTGGTCGGCGGATTTGGCATCGCGAACATCATGTTCGTCAGTGTAAAGGAGCGCACCAATCAGATCGGCATCCAAAAAGCCCTCGGTGCGCGAAATGCCTTTATCCTCATGCAATTTCTTGCCGAAGCTGTGCTGCTGTCCCTCATGGGCGGCCTCGTGGGACTCGGAGTGGTGCTGAGCATTCTGCCCCTTGTGGAAGAGCTTTTTGGCTTTGATGTATTCATGAGTCTGCAAAACGTATGGACCGGCATTTGGATCGCCGTGGGTGTTGGCCTGGTCAGTGGGACCATTCCGGCGCTGCTCGCCTCTCGGCTCGATCCAGTCGAGGCCATACGAAGCGGAATCTAGAGGTCGACCGGGGGCCAGTTGTCTCCGATCTGTTCGCAGATCATTCCGATCAGTTTACGGTCATTGGGTCCGAAGGGCTCCTTCTTATTGGAATCGATATCCATCTGAGCCACCAGCCGGTCTTTAGAAAAAATGGGGTAGACCACTTCGCTGCGCACATTGGCATTGCAGGAAATGTAATTGTCTTCGAGATCGACATCATCCACAAAAAGCGCCTTTCCGCTGACCGCTACTTGCCCACATATCCCTTTGCCGTAGGGTATGCTGGTGTGTTCTGTCGGCAGCCCGTCGTAGCAAAGCAGCTGGAGGCTGCGCTCGTCCGGATCCATGGTGTATATCCCCACCCAATCGTAGTGACCCACTCTTTCTTTGAGCAAGACACAAACTTCCTCCAGAACCTCTTTGGTGAGTTCCTTGACGGAAAGTTTGGTGATCGTTTCCAATTGCAGGCCCGCCCAATCGATCATGTTCCTATTAGATCTTTGAAGTGGGGAAGGTAAATGATGATCCCGGTCACTGCAGCGGCGATGGACACAAAAAGAACAGCTGCCGCCGCCAGATCTTTGGCATCCCGAATGAGCTCGTCTTCATCGGGGTGGATCTTGTCTGCCAATCGTTCGACGGCCGAATTCAAGGCTTCTGCGCCAAAGACTGCTCCGATACAGATCGATACGAGCGTCCATTCCATGGGCCTTAGTTCGAAGAAAAACCCAAAGCCCACTGCACAAAAGGCGGCCAAGAGGTGGAAGCGGGCGTTCCTTTCCTCTTTGAGCAGAACAAAAATTCCGCGGAAGGCAAAAAGGAATCCGTGCAGAAATGATTTCCTCATTGTGTTGTTGAAATGTTTAAGTCCCCAACCCTTTGCATATGATTTGGCGTATTTCCTTTGACTAAACTAACTGAAGCGGGAAACAAGGGTTCGAACGAGTGTTTCTTTTTGAAAACGAAAAAGAAGTTTTGTTGAACAAGAATCTGTTTCACGCCTTAATCCCAAAATGAGCATTATGCTTAGAATGCGATTTGTCAGTGTAATTTCTTCGTTGATCTTACTTCCCATCGGCCTCAGTGCCCAAACTGAATTCGGGATCGTTGACATGCAGTCGACCGATCTGGACGGCAACGCCACGGCACAGATATGTCCGGGCAATGATTATCAGGTTCAATTTGTCGTGGCCAACGGACAGCTCAATGCCTTCGCTGTGGCCCGCATCGTGATCGTGGATCCAACAGATCCGCTGAATCCATTGAACGATCAGGTGGTCGGGAATTTCAACAATGGAGCCGGCAGCATTGTGGGAACACCGGGCACGCCAAGTGCTCCGATACCGGTGACAGTAAGTATTCCGGGTTCTGCGAGTCCGGCAGACTATGCATTCTTCGTCACTGCAGACTCGGTCAATGTAACTCCTGGACCAGCGATCAGTGATTCCATACAGCGAACAGCGATCGCCAACCCCATTTCTTCACCCACATTGGATACGTCCTCCGTGGTGTTTAAGAACACTTTCCGGACAGACAGCGCAAGTCGTCTGCTTTCCTACGATCCATTGACTGGCCCTGTCGCAGGAGGGGTCGATGCCATCCCAGCGACGGCAGTACCGGTTCCGGATGCGCGCGACAGCACGATCAATTTCTGTGCAGGAGACAGCTTACTGCTCTGGAACGCGGACAGCCTGTCGGCTACCGCTCATACCTGGTATCACAATGGTGCGATCATCACGGGTCCAGGTTCGGGCAAAGGCCGTCTTTGGGTAAGGGAGTCCGGCTACTACACACTGCAAGCGGTGCAAGCCAACACCTGTTCAGATTCGGCAGCTTATATAGGTGTGGGTTCTGCAGCAGGCGGCGTGACCGCTGGAGTGAAGGGTGTGTATTTCAATGCCTATGCTATCGACACCACCCTTTCCCGCAGTGGCCCTGGCAATGCAGTCGGCCCGGCCACCCGTTTCTGCTTGGGAGATTCAGTGGTTCTTTCGGCGAGGGAGATCTCTTCACATCCACAAGGAAATTACAGCTATCAGTGGGTGGCCAACGGAACGGATTCCGTCAGCACGAATTTTGAATTGGTGGTCAAAAATCCTGGCAGCTACGAGGTGTACATCACTGAGTCGATCGGAAGCTTCAGCTGTTCAGGGAGGTCGAACCTCGTTCAGGTGATCGTGGACTCCATCCCCAGTCTGGCTTTCAGTACGGGAGACTCCATTGGCATCCTTCCCGGTGACAGCATCACGGTCACTGCGAATGTGACCAACGGTTTGGCTTCCAGTTTCCGCTGGTTCAAGTTGCCGTCGAACACAACAGTATCCACAGCTGCAGACTACGAGGTGAAGGATCCCGGAACTTATTTCGTTCAGGCCACCAGCGCGAGCGGTTGCCAGATGAACGACACCTTGTATGTCGAAGATCTGTCTCGCACACATTTGAGCATCAGTAGTTTCCAGACTGAGAATTTGGATGGAACCTTCAGTTTGCAGATCTGTCCAGGAAGCACGCATCCCTTGGAATTCGTTGTGGACGATGGTCAGGTCAATCCCTTTGCCGTGGTGGATGTGATCATCACCGATAAGAACAATCCGGTGAATCCCATCAATGGAACGATCGTCGGATCCTATGGCAATGGAGGAATAGCCATCACGGGAACAACAGGAGCGCCCAGTGCACCGGTCCCGGTGACCGTTACCATACCCGATCCGATCAACTCCTCGGATTACTCCTTCTATTTGGCCGTGAACCCAGCTGGCGTTTTTCCTTCACCCGCAGTGAGCGACAGCACCGATCGGACCGTGATCCCGAATCCCATTTCCCGAATGGTGCTGGACACATCCACAGCGACCTACGCGAATACCTTCAAAACAGATAGCCTGAGCATTCTCCTTTCCAATGTGGCAGGGTTGGGTCCTGTGCCTGGCGGTGTGGACGCTTTGCCGCCAACGGCTTTCCCCATTCCCGATGCGGCCGACAGTACGGTCAACTTCTGTAAGGGCGATAGCTTGTATCTGTGGAATCCGGACAGCCTGACCGCGAATGAGCACATTTGGCTCCTGAACGGCGTTCCTTACCCAACGGCAAGTGTCAACCAAGGGCATCTTTGGGTACACGAATCGGGCTATTACAACTTGATCACAGAGAATTCCAATACCTGCGAAGACTCGGTGGCCTACATCGGCGTTGGACGTCCAGGATTGATTGGTGCGGCTGGGGTCAAGGGTATTTATTTCAACGCCTATGAGGTGGACACCACCCTCTCCAGAGTAGGTGTGGGCAATGCCGTTGGACCTCCTACGCGTTTTTGTGTAGGCGATTCACTCGTTCTCTCCGCTCGGGAGAACTCTTCCCATCCTTTGGGTTCCTACACCTATCAGTGGGTAGCCAACGGAACGGACTCGATCAGTACAGATTTCCAGATCGTAGTCAAGCAAGCAGGCGCATATGAAGTCTACCTTACTGAATCGATCGGCACCGGATTCACCTGCGCGGTCAAATCCAATGTGGTGGAGGTGATACTGGATTCTCTGCCGGGCGCGGAGATCGGCACTTCAGCTGCGACCATTTGTTACGGTGATACGATCGTCGTGCAGGACACCAACACCTATTTCCCCTCCCGACTTTATGAGTGGTATGCCAATGGACAAAGTCTCTTGGGCACCTTTGGCGACACCAATCTGATCAAACTCGATACGGCTCTGCTTTCTTCCATTGGCGTGCATGCAGATACGATGCTGTACATGACGCTTGTGGTGACCGATACCATCGGTTGCGACAGCGTGAGTGCACCTGTGGTATTTGACTTTGCACGATATCCGGAGATCGCACTGAGCAGCGGGAACAGCGTCTCGCTTTGTCTTGGCGACAGTCTACAGGTTTCTGCCTTCACGGTCAACGGCGTTCTGAGTTCCTACATCTGGTACGATCTGGCCGACAGCAGTGTCATTTCTACGAATTCCAATCTGATGGTCAATACCGCTGGAACTTATTTTGTGGAGGCGACCGGACCAAACGGTTGTTCGAAGACCGATACACTGACCGTGACCGGCCTGGCAGTCACAGCCAATGCAGGCATCGACCAGGCAGTGGATTCAGGCCAGGTGGTTCAGCTCGGCGCAACGGGCGGCGTGAGTTATTACTGGTATGCCAATTCACCGGTCTATTTCAACAATCCCTTCGATCCAAATGCGCAGACGCTGCCCACTATGGATACGACCACCTATTATGTGGAAGTCACTGCGGCCAATGGTTGTGTGAGTGTGGACAGCATGCAGGTATTCATCAATCCGAAGGTCCCGGATCCGCTGGAACCCTTCAGCGATGTGCAAAATGTGATCACGCCCAATGGTGATGGAGTGAACGACCTGCTCGATCTTTCGGATGTGATGGACGGAGACAACTGCGAGCTTCGGATCTTCAATCGTTGGGGCGCTTTCCTCAGAAATTTCCCTTCCTATCAAAACAATTGGGACGGAACAGACGGCGGCGGAGACATACTTCCAGACGGCACCTACTACTACACATTGAGATGCTCCTCCGGAGTGGAATTCAGGATCAAAGGTGCGGTGACGATTCTCACCGGTAACTCTAAATAATCACAGAGATGAAGAACACTATGAAAAAGTCCTTTCTCATCTGCCTTTCACTGATCGTCATGAGCCAGCTCAAGGCTCAGCAGATACCCCTGTACAGCAATTATTTCTTCACTCCGTACATCTACAATCCCGCGCTCTCCGGGAGTCAGGGGACTACGGAAGCCACCTTGGTGCACCGCCGCATGTGGAGCGGACTTCAGGGATCTCCTGAGACATCTGCACTCGCCATCAACGGCGCCATGGGGAAGCAGCGGATCGGATGGAGCGGATACATCTACTCAGATAAGACCGACATCCTTTCTCGGGTGGGTATGTACGCCAGCTACGCCTACCATGTCCAGCTCAGTGCCAAGAACGTCCTGAGTTTTGGATTGGGTGCAGGCTATGTCAATCAGAGCATCGATCTGGCCAGTGTGAACGTGGGCAATCGCCTCGATCCTGTGCTCTTCATTTCGCCAAATGACAGGGGATCATTCGATCTCAACTTCGGTATGAATCTGAAGATCGATCAGCTGAATATTGGCGTGGCCATGCCGCAGATCCTGGGTTCTTCTGTGAAATACAGCGAAAACTATGGAGGAGAAGTCTTCTTCAACCTGATCCGCCATTATATCGGGACTGCTCAGTACGATCTTCACGTGCAGGGTAACCGGATGGTACTCAGCCCGTATGTACAGATCCGCGCAGCGGACAACGTACCCTTCCAATTCGATGCGGGTGCGATGTTTGCCATGAAGAAATATGGATTTGTAGGTGCTTCCTGGCGCAACGACTACGCCGTGACTACGAACATCGGTTACTACCTCACGCCTCAACTCACACTGGGTTATGCCCACGATTTCAGCCTGAATACTTATGCCTCTCAGTTGGGTACGAGCAATGAGTTCATGCTCAGTTGGAGTTTTGGGGAGAACAGCAAGATGGAGCGCCTTGAGAACGAGATCAAGAAGCTGAAAGAGAACGATCGGCGGAAGATGGAGCAGTACGA
>CATILC010000252.1 GCA_949516455.1 Flavobacteriia bacterium
AACAGAAGGCTCTTCGCCTGTATCGTAGACCTGCAAATGCACACTGTCCACCAGCTCAGACAAACTGTCCATGGCCAAAAGGACAGCGGCGTAAAAGGAGGATGCCCGCATCCGCATCCGGGCGTTCCGGGCCGTTCGCAGTAAGGCGGCATCCAATGTATCGGCTCCCGATTCCGAAAAGGGAAGAAGCACGGAGATCCGAAGTCCATTGGTATCGGCCGAAAGGGAATCCGCGGGCACCTTGGAACGCATCCGCTCTGGATTGGGGACGATGATATAGCGTCCTTCCTGGGTTCCTTTGCTCAGTTCGGGATTCAACTCGATCAGATCGGCTTCACTGCAGCCGTAGCGCTCAGCCAGGACTTCCAAGGTCTCATTTTTCGCAATGCGGTGGAGCACATAAAGCGGCAATTCCACCTCCTCGGCCTGCTCGTCTTTCGGATCGGGGAGATCTTGCTCATTCACTTCTATTTCCGCTGCCTCATTCTCACGCTCTTGTTCCAAAGGTGCCGCCGTTTTGGGTCTGCGGAGCCAGACACCGATCTGCAGTGCTCCACTGGCAAACACCTCCCTATTCGCCTCTTGCAGCGCCGCCACACTGCAGTTCAATTTCTTGCTGATGCCGTACCAGGTATCTCCGGCTTGCACCTGATAACTGTTCTTCTTGTCGATCGGTTTTTCGGGATCTTTTTCCGGGATCTGGATAAGCTGACCGATCTGCAGGGCATCTCCCATTTCTGGATTCAGGGCCTGTATGGCCTGCACGGAAACACCGTAGATGCGCGAAATGCTGTACAAGGTTTCACCTTGTACGACCTCATGGGTTTTGACCGACGGACTTTGTGCCTGAAGGGCAGTTGCGCCCCAACAGAGTATCAGTACGGTCCAGAAGAGGCGCAAATACTTCATTCCCATTCGATAGTTGCTGGAGGTTTACTGCTGATATCGTACACCACGCGGTTGATCCCCGAGACACGGTTGATGATCTGATTGGATACTTCGGCAAGCAGATCATAGGGAAGGTGCACCCAGTCCGCTGTCATTCCATCCACAGATTCAACGGCCCGCAGAGCAACGACTTGCTCGTAGGTGCGTTCATCACCCATCACCCCGACCGAATGACTGTCGAGTAAGATGGCGCCTGCCTGCCAGACTTTATCGTATAGTCCGTGGCGCCTGAGTGCTTCAATGTAGATGTGATCGGCCTCCTGAAGCAGGCGGACACGCTCCTTGGAAATGGGTCCGAGAATGCGGATGGCCAGACCGGGTCCCGGAAATGGATGACGGGCGAGAAACTGCTGCGGTATGCCCATCGTCTTGCCCACGCGGCGCACTTCATCTTTGAAGAGCATGCGCAGGGGTTCGACCACTTTGAGCTTCATTTTCTCCGGCAGACCGCCCACATTGTGGTGCGATTTGATCGTTGCGCTTGGCCCGGCGACAGAAACGGATTCGATGACATCCGGATAAATAGTTCCCTGGCCCAGCCAGCGCACATCCGCCAGCTTACCCGCTTCCCGATCGAAGACATCGATGAAGGCAGCTCCTATGATCTTGCGCTTCCTTTCCGGATCCTTCACCCCGTCGAGCGGTCCGAGAAAATCTTCGGTAGCGTCCACGCCTTTCACATTGAGTCCGAGCTGGCCGTATTGCTCCAGCACATTCTTGAACTCATCCTTGCGCAAAAGACCGTTGTCCACAAAAATGCAGTGCAGACGATCGCCGATGGCCCGGCTCAGTAAAGTGGCCGCAACGGTCG
>CATILC010000253.1 GCA_949516455.1 Flavobacteriia bacterium
CCATTCTTGATGAGCACTTTACTGCTCTTTCCCTCTGGCATCTTTTCGTTGGTAACGCCTGTCAAAAAGGCTTCTGAATTTCATTTGTATCACTCCAAAAACCGCTTCTCGGATGATGCTCCTGCTCATCTTGCTCTGTCCTTTTTGGCGATCTGTGAAGATCACCGGAACTTCCTGCACATTAAAGCCCAACAACCACGATTTGAACTTCATTTCGATCTGGAAGGCATAGCCAACGAACTGGATCTTGTCGAATCGGATCGCCTCAAGGACCTGTCGACGATAGCATTTGAATCCTGCAGTGGTATCATCGATCGGCATTCCCGTTACCCAGCGCACATAACGACTGGCATAATAAGACAAAAGCACACGCCCCATCGGCCAGTTGACCACATTCACTCCTTTGCAGTACCTGCTGCCAATGGCCACATCCGCACCTTCCTGGCAGGCTTTCAACAGAATGGGCAGATCGTGTGGGTCATGCGAAAAGTCGCAATCCATTTCGAAAATGAAGGAATAGGATCGCTCGAGTGCCCATCTAAAACCTGCCAGATATGCAGTTCCCAGTCCCTTCTTTTCCGAGCGTTCCATGAGAAAAAGCCGTTCTGGAAATTCCTTTTGAAGCAACTGCACTTTGGCCGCCGTTCCGTCCGGTGAGCCGTCGTCGATGATGAGCAGGTCAAAAGCCTCATCGAGACCCATGACTTCGAATATCATGGGTTCGATATTCTCGCTTTCGTTGTACGTCGGTATGATGACGAGGGATTCGGACACTAACAAGAAATCAAGCCCATAAAAGTAGCCAAACCTCTTCAGTGCGTCGACTTGCTCAGTGGATTGTCATCAACCCGTATAAAGCCCCTAACTTTCTGCTGTGAAGATCGACGTCTACAGCAAAAAGAACACCTGGAAACTGTTGCTTTTTCTCTGTGCCGTTGCCGTTGGTGCAGGAACCCTTCTGTACACGGAAACCTTCCTGCAAAAACTTCGGGTTGAAGAGGAGAAAAAACTTCAACTCTGGGCGGAATCACTGAACACGATACTGACCGCTCCGGACGATCAGCAACTCACGCTGGCCTCACGAATGATCGAGTCCAATACCACCATTCCGCTGATCATGACAGATGGAAAGGGTCAGATCATCAGTGTGCGGAATCTGGATCCACTGAAAGCGAATGATACAGAATACCAGCAGAAGATGCTCAGCAGCATGCAGGAGGAGAACGAGCCCATACAGGTGGTGATCGGCGATGGCCAAATGAACCTGATCTATTATCGGCACTCGCATCTTCTGACCCAATTGAGGATATATCCGCTCATCCTTCTCGGGGTGATCGGGCTTTTGGTCGGTGTGGCCTATCTCGCCTTTTCCAGTGCCCGCCGCGCAGAACAGGATCGGGTTTGGACGGGCATGGCCCGGGAAACCGCCCATCAGATCGGAACCCCTTTGAGTTCTCTGGTCGGTTGGGTCCACTTACTCAGAGAGAAGAAGGTGGACAGCATGATCACGGACGAAATGGAGCGGGATGTTCAGCGGCTCGAACGGATCACGGACCGCTTTTCCAAGATCGGCAGCATCCCCGAATTGAAATCCGCCGACCTCTCGGAAGTGATCTCACGCACCGTAGACTATCTCTCGGCACGGGCTGGCAGAAAAGTGGTCGTGGCCTTCGCTGCGCCCGAAACCCAGGGACCGCATGAGGCACTTTTGAACGCACCGCTCTTTGAATGGGTGCTTGAAAACCTCATCCGCAACGGTATTGATGCCCTCGATGGAGAAGGATCCGTGGTGATCCGGCTTGAGTCGGGAGCGAGTCAGCACCGGATCATTGTAGAGGACGACGGGAAAGGGATGGGGTCGGCGCAACAAAGAAGCGTGTTTCGCCCAGGCTTCACCACCAAAAAGAGAGGATGGGGACTCGGCCTGACGCTGGCTCAGCGGATCGTGGAACAATACCACAATGGGCAGATCAGTGTGCAAAGCAGCGAGTTGGGGAAAGGCACCCGAATGCTCGTTCGCATCCCAAAAGCCTAAGCCTTTTTGCCGGAACGCAGGGTGAACTGTGTGATCTCCGGCCATATGCCCACCCTTCCGTAAAAAGCCAGATAGCCAAATCCGCGGTTCACGTACAAGCGCTTGTTGTTTTCTTCATACAGCCCTGCCCATTTGGGGTAGCGAAGCCGCACAGGGCTCCATTTGATCCATCCCGGGATTTCAATACCGAATTGCATTCCATGGGTGTGTCCGCTCAATGTGAGCGCTATGTGCTTGTCATATCCCTTGACCTCAAGGTCGAAGTGTGAGGGATCATGGCTCATCAAAAGAGTGAAGTCGTCTTTCGGAATGCCCTTGGTGGCCTGATCGAGATCTCCGTATTGAGGGAAGGGTGGTTTTCCCCAGTTCTCCACGCCAGCGATATGGATCCTGCTTCCCTCGCGCTCGATCGTTCGGTGCTCATTGAGAAGAAGATCGAAACCCATCCTCCTCTGTCTGTTCTTCAGATCATCGAGATTGTTGACTTTTTCCTCTTCACTGGACCAGGCCACATAATCTCCATAATCGTGATTGCCCAACACCGATAGCTTTAGGTCTTTGGCCGATAGATCGGTGTACAGATCTTCCCATCCGTCCAGTTCAGAGGCCTTGTTGTTGACCATGTCTCCGGTAAAGAGCAAGGCGTCTGGCTCAAGGGATTTGATCAGATCCAATCCGTAGCTCACTTTTTTTCGGTCGTCAAAGCTGCCGGTGTGCAGATCTGAGATCTGAACGATGCGATAACCATCGAAAGCTTTTGGCAGATCGGGGAGAATCAGCTCTTTGTGTAGCACGCGGTACCGGAAGCGGCCTTTCCAAACGCCGTGAATGATCGCGCCCAGTGGAATGGCCGCGAGCGCCAGCGCCAGTTGCCCGATGAATCGTCTGCGTTCAGGGAATCCGTTTTCACTGCCTTGAACGGCCCGTGCCAGCCATTGGATCACCCGCATCAGATCTTCGAAAAGCAAGGGCAGTGTGATCAGCATTTTGGGTACGTAAACGAGTATGGAGGCGGTTACGACCCATCCAACTGCCATCTGCATGGCGTCCGTTCGGCCATTCTTTCTTGCCCAAAACATCAAAAAAGCGATGCTCGTCCACACCAGAACCGTACTTGCCCACCAGATCCATTTCGACCAGGGCAACGTTCTCGGGACGGATTGCAAAACACTGGCTGCATAGACATCCAGAAGGGCGATCAGTATGAGAAACAGAAAAGGCATCAAAAATTTTTAAAGCGCAAATATCCAACTTGCTTCTGCTGCAAAAGTTTCCCGATCGGGAACATCCTCAACAAAAGCGCAAATTTGTGGCATGCATGTTTTGATCGTGTACCGCGGAAAAATTCCTGTAACGCTCTACGGGGGCACACAGCGCGATATTTGGTACGAAGGGCGCGAACTGGTTCGCGCAGGCCATCTGGTCAGCTATCTCGTCAAAGAAGGTTCTCAGTGCGATTTTGGTCGGGTGATTCCTTTCGATCCGGAAAAACCAGTGGCCGATCAAATACCGGAAGGCATCGACATCGTCCATTTCCACGACGAACACCTGGGCATGGACGCCATCTCCACGCCTTATTTGTTCACTCTGCACGGAAACAAGAATGTTCAAAAGCCGCTTCCGCTGAACACGGTCTTCATTTCCGCTGACCATGCAAGTCGTTTTGGCTCCACGCATTATGTATACAATGGCATGGATTGGGACGACTACGGGGCTGTAGACTGGAAGATGGGACGGTCCTATTTCCACTTCCTGGGCAATGCTGCCTGGCGGCTGAAGAACGTGAAGGGAGCGATCCGAACGGTGACTTCGACTCAAAGAGAAAAGATAGATGTCCTTGGCGGGGTTCGATTCAATTTTGAGATGGGGGTTCGATTCACCTGGACACCGCGCGCCCGCTTTCACGGAATGGTGGGCGGAGAAGAAAAATACACTTTGCTGAACGGCTCCAAGGGACTTGTTTTCCCGGTTCGATGGCAGGAACCCATGGGCCTTGCGATCATCGAGAGCTTGTATTTCGGCTGCCCTGTATTCGGAACGCCCTACGGTTCTCTGCCTGAGATAGTGAGCGACGAGTTTGGCGTTCTTTCTCATCGGCGCTCGGTGCTTACCGAAGCCATCGAAAACGTTGATGCTTTTGACCGAAAAAGATGCCATGAGTACGCCCGAGACACCTACTCAAGCAAGGTCATGACCGACTCCTATATCCGCTATTTTGAAAAAATCCTGAATGGGGACACCGTGCACGAAGAGCAGCCGATCCTTCAAAAAGTGCAATCCGAAAAATTTCTGCCCTGGGAAGACTGAGTGACGCGTGTATGCTTTAAAAAAACAACAGCCCCTTTTTGGGGCTGCTCTTATTGTATCCCTTCCGAACCGATCGCTTACGAACCACACGCTTCGCAATCGTCCGGGTTGTCCAGGCTGCACGCGATCGTTTCTTCATCGCTGTAGCTCTTTTTCACCGCTTCGGCCATTTTCTTGGCATTCAATTCTGCGGTCGACTCCTCGAAACTGGCCATATTATCGGCCTGTTTGGCTTCTGCTGCGGCTTCCTTCTCCTTGCCTGCCGCATCCGATGCCACCACTGGTGTCACCTGACTTTTGGCTTGCTTTTCCACGGTGAACTTGATCGCATCCGTTGCGCTCTTCGTTCGGAGATAGTACAGCCCTGTCTTCAACCCAGCTTCCCATGCATACATATGCATATTGGTCAGTTTCCCTTTATTGGGCGACTGCATGAACAGATTCATACTCTGGCTCTGGTCGATGAACATGCCCCGGTCGGCGGCCATATCGATGATGTCCTTCATGCTCAGTTCCCATACGGTTTTATACAGCTCTTTAATGTTGGCTGGAATGCCCTCGATCTCCTGAATAGAGCCATTGTGCCGCATGATCTCGTTCTTGAGGTCCTCGTTCCAAAGCCCAAGGTCCACAAGGTCCATGAGTAGGTGCTTGTTGACCACGATGAACTCTCCGCTCAAGACCTTTCGCGTGTAAATGTTGCTCGTGTAGGGCTCAAAGCACTCGTTGTTGCCCAGGATCTGAGAAGTGGATGCCGTGGGCATGGGTGCGACCAACAAGGAGTTGCGCACTCCGTGTTCCAATACCTCTTTGCGCAGTCCTTCCCAGTCCCAGCGGCCGCTCAGCTGGTTGGCGTCTACGCCCCACAGATCGAATTGGAACTGCCCCTCGCTCATCGGGCTTCCTTTGTAGGTCTCATAGGCTCCGTCCGCCTTGGCTTCCTCCACCGAAGCCTTGACGGCCGCGAAGTAGATGGTCTCAAAGATGTCCTTGTTCAGCTCCTTGGCTTCATCGCAGGTGAACGGCATGCGCAGTTGGATGAAGGCGTCGGCCAGTCCCTGAACACCCAGTCCGATCGGACGGTGCCTCATATTGCTGTTCCTCGCCTCTTTGACCGGATAGTAGTTCCTGTCGATGATGCGGTTCAGGTTGCGTGTCGCCTTCATGGTGACCGCAAACAGCTTTTCATGATCGAACTTTCCGTCCTCCACGAACATGGGAAGGGCGATGCTGGCCAGATTACAGACCGCTATCTCATCCGGCGCACTGTATTCCATGATCTCTGTGCAGAGATTGGAAGAGCGAATGGTCCCCAGGTTCTTCTGGTTGCTCTTGATGTTGGCCGCATCCTTGTAGAGCATGTAGGGCGTTCCGGTTTCGATCTGAGCCTCCAGCACCTTCAGCCAAAGGTCACGGGCCATGATGGTCTTTCTGCCCTTGCCTTCCTGCTCGTATTGGGTGTACAGGGCCTCGAATTCTGGGCCGTAGCTGTCGTAAAGACCCGGACATTCGTTGGGGCACATCAGCGTCCACTCCTTGTCCTCCTTTACGCGCTTCATGAACAGGTCGGGCACCCAAAGAGCATAGAATAGATCGCGTGCGCGCATTTCCTCTTTTCCGTGGTTCTTCTTCAGGTCCAGGAAATCGAAAATGTCTGCATGCCACGGTTCCATGTAAACGGCAAAGCTTCCCTTGCGCTTGCCTCCGCCCTGATCCACATAACGGGCCGTGTCGTTGAACACGCGCAGCATGGGAACGATCCCATTGGATGTGCCGTTTGTTCCTCTGATGTACGAACCCGTTGCGCGAACATTGTGAACACTGAGTCCGATCCCGCCAGCCGACTGGCTGATCTTGGCACACTGTTTCAAGGTGTCGTAGATCCCGTCAATGCTGTCGTCGCTCATGGTCAGCAAGAAGCAGCTTGACATCTGCGGCTTTGGGGTCCCTGAATTGAAAAGTGTGGGCGTTGCGTGCGTGAAATACTTCTTGGACATCAGATCATAGGTCTCCAACGCCGCCTCAATATTTTCTTTATGGATGCCCAGGGAGACGCGCATCAGCATCTGCTGAGGACGTTCAACGATCTTTCCATTGGTGCGGAGCAGATAGGAGCGTTCGAGTGTCTTGAATCCGAAATAATCGTAACTGAAATCCCGGTCGTAAATGATGCTGCTGTCGATCAAAGGCGCGTTGGCTTTGATGACCTCCATCACGTCGTCTGCGATCAAAGGTGAAGCCTTGCCGGTCTTCGGGTTGACGTACTCATGAAGCATCGTCATGGTCTCCGAGAAAGACTTATTGGTATTCTTGTGCAGATTCGAAACCGCGATCCGAGCGGCGAGTTGCGCATAGTCCGGATGCCGCACCGTCATACTCGCGGCCACCTCAGCCGCCAGGCTGTCCAGTTCAGATGTCGTGACTCCTTCGTAAATGCCCTCAATGACCTTCATGGCCACTGCGGTGGGGTCGACCAGTTCACTCAGCCCGTAACAAAGCTTGTGGATGCGTGATGTGACCTTGTCGAATTTGACCGCTTCTTCTCGTCCGTCTCTCTTGATTACATTCATAAATATTCGTTTTTCCGGTAGGTCTTTTTAAAATTCTTCGCTGAAACCGAACACATCCTCCTGTTCGTTCTTTTCTTCTTCATTCGTCTTGACGCCTGCTTTTCTGTACTCCGCAACACGCCCTTCGAAGAAATTCGTCTTGCGCTGTAAGGAGATCATGTCCATGAAGTCGAACGGGTTGGACGTGTTGAATTCCTTTGAGCAGCCCAATTCTGTCAACAGGCGGTCTGTTACAAATTCGAGATACTGGGTCATCAGATCGGAATTCATGCCGATCAGTCGAACCGGCAGGGACTCGGTAATGAATTCCCGTTCAATGTCCAGTGCTTCAATGATGATCTGCTTGATGCGCTCTTCTGGCACCTTGTTGATCAGATGGCTGTTGTGCAGGTGACAGGCGAAATCACAGTGCATGCCCTCGTCTCTGCTGATCAGCTCGTTTGAAAATGTGAGCCCCGGCATCAGTCCTCTTTTCTTGAGCCAGAAGATGGAACAAAAGGACCCGCTGAAGAAAATGCCCTCTACGGCCGCAAATGCGATCAGTCTTTCAGCAAATGAAGGCGAATCGATCCAGCGCAGCGCCCAGTCTGCCTTTTTCTTGATCGCATCGAATGTTTCAATCGCGTGAAACAATTTGTCGCGTTCCTCGGGATCTTTGATATAGGTGTCGATCAGCAGCGAATAGGTCTCTGAATGGATGTTCTCCATCATGATCTGAAAGCCGTAGAAGAACTTGGCCTCCGTATACTGCACCTCATTGACAAAGTTTTCGGCCAGGTTTTCATTTACAATTCCATCGCTCGCCGCAAAAAAGGCCAGGATGTGTTTGATGAAGTACTGTTCGTCTTCGCTGAGTTTGTTGTTCCAGTCGGTAATGTCCTGCTGCAGATCGATCTCCTCAGCCGTCCAGAAACTCGCCTCCTGTTTCTTATACCATTCCCATATATCATGGTGCTGAATGGGAAACAATACAAAGCGGTTCTTATTCTCTTTGAGTATGGGTTCTTTTTGTTGCATTTCTCGATTTTTCAGGGGCTAAGAAGTCTGTATATGGCCTTGAAAAAAGCCTTAACCACTTGTTTTTCAGCTTGTTATTTACGGTTTAGTCGGCGGTGATCTTGAGCGTCAGTTATGCCAACTTTCTAATACTTCTCAAATTTTGCGCAGGCTTTTTTTGGAAGCAAGTTGCATTTATGCACAATGTGAATCACTTTTCAACAGGCGGCAGAAGTCAGTAGCGTGTCAAGTCCATATTGTAAGACGAGCGACATGGACAAGTGTTAATTCAGGGTTAAGTGGTGGAGAAATTCACATGTATTGTGAACAACCTGGCGCGATTATTCGGCGAGATGGGCGTGCACTTGCTCCAACTCTCGATACCAAGCGTGTCCAAAGCGCCTGATGAGTGCATCTTTCAGAAAGACATAAACGGGCATTTGAAGCTGAGCGCCCAATTGGCAGGCAGGTTCGCAGATCTTCCAGCGATGATAATTCACTGC
Source organism: Flavobacteriia bacterium (assembly GCA_949516455.1). Classification (GTDB taxonomy): domain Bacteria; phylum Bacteroidota; class Bacteroidia; order Flavobacteriales; family Schleiferiaceae; genus RFXV01. The sequence goes on from CATILC010000253.1 coordinate 8,412, forward strand.
CTTAAAGTTTGAATAGACATTCACGCGTACCGGATAAAGGTGACAACTCACGGGTTTCCGAAAATGCGTTGCGCCGGCCTTCCATGCTCTTTCGATCCCGCAAAGGGCCTTTCCATTCTCGAAAACGGCATAGGCACATGCACCGTCTTCGACCAACGGGGTTCCCAGATCTCCATCCGAATCGATCACTGAACTTCCCTGCCGGTCGATCGCTTTTCTGCCCTCCTCGAGCAAATAGGGTTTGATGGCCTTGTATTCATTGTCGAGGATGGACCGCTCGTCCTCCTCTAAAGGAGCTCCTGAGTCCCCCTCGACACAGCACGCTCCCTTGCAGGCCTCCAGGTCACAGACAAATGCGTTGTTCAGCAAGTCCCTGGAGATGATGGTGTCTCCGATCTCGATCATGAACTCCGAAGATAGCCTGTTCAATTGTCTATTTTTGCCTGGTGCAAATTGAAATCGTCAAATCAAAACTGCACCGGGTCACGGTCACCGGCGCCGACCTCCACTACATTGGCAGCATCACCATCGATCAGGATCTTTTGGATGCAGCGCACTTGATCTCTGGAGAGAAGGTGGTGGTAGTGAACGTCAACAATGGAAGCCGATTGGAGACCTACATCATTCCCGGTGAACGCGGAAGCGGAGAAGTGACCATGAACGGACCGGCTGCCCGACTC
>CATILC010000254.1 GCA_949516455.1 Flavobacteriia bacterium
CTGGCTTGGAATCCTGTCGAAGAGGTTCCGGAGCCCGTAACAGTCACCTCACCCAAAAAGGAAAGTCGGTCATTGATATTTCCGGTGACAAAAAGGTCGTGTTCACCAATGACGATGGTGCCCACTGAACGCTCGGCTGGCGCATTGAATTCCAGGCGGGACCATTTGTAATCAAAATGGCCGTAAGCGTTGATCTGTATGGAACGCTGAGCAAAGAGGTTTCCCGCTACCGCGAGGAAAGAAAATATGAGTAGTCGTTTTAACATGTTCATGTCAAGCAAATTTAAGGTTCAGCGGCAAACAACTGTTCAATGTGGTCAGAAATTCATCCCGTGACCACGGTTTGCTGATGTAGTAATCCATAAGGCTCTCCTCCTCCAATTCTGAGACCAGCAGAACATTGGAGTTTCCTGAAAGTATGATGATCTTGGTTTGCGGATAAGCGCGCTTCATTTTGCGGACAAATTCATCGCCGCGCATCCCAGGCATTTGAAAATCAACAATAAAGATCAATGGCTGAATCCCATGTTCCGCATTGTCCAAAATGCCTTCTTCTGCTTCGAAGGGGTCATTGTAGGCCTCTACGTGATACTCCGGGCCGCGCAATTTGGAATTGAGAAGGAATAGGAGCGCCTTGGTGATCCACGCTTCATCGTCCACGCAATAAATTCCTGCTATTTGAGTCATAGGACCGCTATCAATTTTAACACTTTGTTGCGCCAATGAATCTGCAGTGTTAAAGTTGTAAAATAATTCCTGCAATTTATGAATTCCAAGCGATCAATTGCATCACTTCAATTCAGATTTTGATCCAGCAAATAGATCATCGATGCCATGGCCGCACAGCCGAATTCCAACTCGCGTTTGTTGACCGTTTCAAAAACATCGGTCTCAGCGTGATGATAGTCGAAATAGCGCTGGCTGACCAAATTGAGTCCGAGCTGGAGCATGTCAGGATAGGCTTCGTACAAGGGGCCAATGTCCACCCCGCCGTATCCCTTCTCAAATCGCCAGAGCCGAAACTCACTCAGGGGTTCTGCGATCTCCCGCACCCATTTTAGCTGACGGTCCGATCCCCGCACATCGAATCCTACTGGCATGAAACCGCCGCGATCGCTTTCCACAGCCGCTATGTGTATCTCTTTCTTACGCACGGCCTCGGCCGCATAGGCCTTTCCACCAAAGTTTCCATTCTCCTCATTCATGAAGAGCACACAACGGAGCGTGTGCCGCGGTTGGTAATTGAGTGATTTGAGCAGGCGCATGGCCTCCAAACTGTGGATGACACCTGCTCCATCGTCGTGTGCTCCTTCCCCGAGGTCCCAGCTGTCCAGATGACCACCCCAGGTGATGATCTCATCCTTTTCACCATGAAGCTCCCCGATCACATTGTATGTGGTCACCTCCTCACGAAAGCCGCAATCCATTTCAAACTTGAAGACGACCGGAGTGGGTTGATCTACCATGTACAGGAGCGTGTTGGCATCCTTACTGCTCAATGCAGCAGCTGGAATGCGTGCACCTTCTGTGTTCATCACCCCAGTGTGCGGGTGTTCATCATCCTGCTGGGCCAGTGATCGGATGAGTACGGCAACAGCACCCTTTTTTGTGGCCTCGGCTGCGCCGTCCCAACGAATGCTGACACAGCCGCTGTAGGCATTGAAGGTGTAAAGTTCCCTGGGATCGAAAGCCTGACTGAAGAATACGATCTTCCCTTCTATCTCTTCTTCAGGCGCCTTGTTCATTGCCTCAGGATTGTCGAAAGCCACCACCTCCGCCTCCAGCAGGCCGTTCGTGCCGACAGATCCACCGAGAGCAGCCAGTTTTACTTTGATCATGATCCCGTCAGGCGTAGTGATCCAGCCTGCCTCTGCCGTTCCACGCTCCCAATGTGGCGCCGTGAACTCTTGCAAGTAGACCGTATCGAATTGATGGTCCTGCATCAATTGTCTGCCCCACTCCACTGCCATTTCAGCCTGAGCAGAACCGGTTATCCTGTGCCCGATCTCCTTGCACAAGAACCGGAGATCCTCATAAGCTCGGCCGCCTTCCAGCGCCTGATCGTACAGGGTTCGAATGAATTCTGATTCTTTCGACCCCTGGCCCCAACAGGGAACAAGAACCATGGAGAACAGGAAGTACAGTATGCGTTTCATAGATCGACTCGTCATTAAAAGGGATAACCAATACCTATGTTGTAGGTCAACTCATTCCAACTCAATGGTCTGGGCAACCACTGGCCTCTCTCACCTCCTGGATCAAAGGGATAGCGCAGGGGCCAGCCAAGGTCGAGCCGAACAACAAAAAAACCAACATCGTAGCGCAGTCCTGAGCCCAAGCCAATGGCCATTTGGTCCATGAACGTAGAAAAGGCGAATTGGGTTTCGTTCAGATCCCTGAAAGCGGCATATACCGGCAGATCAGGTTGAATGATCCAGATGTTTCCAACATCCAAAAAGAGGGCGCTTTTCAGGGCACGTACAATGGGGAAGCGGTATTCGATATTCCCCATGATCTTCAATGGCGCGATGTTCACATTCCCTGCGCTGTTGCGGTAGCCCCCCGGCCCCAGCCTGTAGGCCGGCCACGCTCTGTTGTCGTTGGTTCCGCCTCCGAAAAAAGATTTGTCGAAAGGAAGGATGTATCGGCCATTGCCCATGGCATATAGAAGACCAAAATATATTCGGCTCACTATGCTCTGTCCTTCGGGCAGTTTCCAGAAATAGGCAAAATCCGCATCAAATCTCAGATATTGAGTGGCCCGCACACCGAATACCGTAGAGGCATCTGTCCCGGACGGATCTTGCTGATCGAGCAACTGGGACACCCCACTTCCGACCGCCTCGAAATTGCCAATGAATGAGCGAAAGTTGCCCTTGGGCCGGGTCACCTGCTCATTGAAACTGAAGGTGTACTTGGAGCCTATTGAGACCACACTTTCAAAACCATTCTTGAACTGCAGGTCGTTGTAAAAATTGGGGTCGATCTTCTGCACATTCGTATAGCGCCAATCCGCAAGGGTGATCATGTGGTGTTTGGCAGCACTCTCGTACCATGAATAGGCTAGGCGGGTATTGAACAATATCCGCGTATACTCAGCGCGTTCCTGCCAAAGCGTTTCGAAGGCCACGGAGGACGTTGGGCGCATGCGCTTGGGCACCAAGCCATAAGAATTGAACGGAACAAGAAATTTGGGCAGCTCCAGACCGATCTCGGCACCGAGTTCACGCGTATTGAAGAAGTCATCGCTGTAGCGCGAGTTGTACTGAGCTTCGATGGCGCCACGCAAGGAGATATTGAGCAACTCGCCCCTGCCCGTGAGGTTCCTCTTGATCAGTCCTACGCCTCCACCAATTCCAAAATTTCCAGCCGTATTGGTGCCTTTGAGTTCTGTTGTGAAGGTATTGAGCGGCATGGGGCTCAGGCGGAGCAGTGCCACAAGATCCGTCATATTGCTGTCGCGCGGATCCGGTTTGAAGGAGATGTCAATGGACTGAAAGACTTTGAGTCCCACCAAATGTCGATAGGACTCCCGTACGCGGTCTGTGCGGTATATATCGCCAGGGCGAAAGTGCGTGGCATCGATGGGGACGCGCTCCTTCATGGCCGGCTCTGAGGTCCTGTAGAGGAATTCGTAGCCATCAAAAACAGTGGAGTCCACAAAGGCTTCTCCCTCCTTCTCCAAACTGTATTGATCATCGAAGAGCACCCGACTGATGGTCCAAGGATGATGCGGCAAAGTGAACACACTGTCTCTGATCTCAAATACACGATCATCGATGCGCATGTGGAGATGAACCTTCTTTTCGGACCTGTTGGTGTCCGCCTCAAAGTGAATGCGCTCTTTTGGAAAAGCGAAATAACCCACATTGCGCAGATGCTCCACTATGCGCTCCCGCTCCTTATCCAATACTTCAGCATCGTATGCGGCACCAGTGTGAACAAGACTTTCACGCTCAATACGCAGGATCTCATCTTCCACCATGGCCGTTCGGACATCTCTGGAAAGGCTGTCGATCCGATAGCGCGGACCGGGGTACAGATCGTAGCGAACCACTGCTCGCTTTTGCCCTTTCTGAGGAATGATCTCATACGAGGTCATGTTTTCGAAATAGCCCTTATTGAACATAAAGATGCCCATCTGCCGTGCAGTTTTCTCCACCAGAGCCGAATCGAGTATGACGGGAGATTCACCGATGTTGGTCCAAAGCCTGCCAAGTCCCTTCTCGGCATCAGGCCGACCCAGATTATAGATCTGCAGATACAGCCTTGGCCCAAAACCGAGTACCCTGCGATTGGGCTTTTGTTTGAGGATGGCGTTCAAGCCGTCCAGATCATCTGTACCAGGCTGAACCTGCACCGTGTTGTCCATCAGAAGGAATTCATCCTCCGGCACCCAGCGCGTCAGCGTGCAGGAAGAAGCGAGTGCAAAAACGGACAGCACGAGGATCGCCGTGCCCAGATGGAAGTAAGAGCGTCTCATTTGCTGTACTTTGCGAAGATAATTAGTTGAATGCGCTCCCTTTCACAGGCTGCAGAGAAAAAGATCAAGCAACTCCGACAGAAGAAATTTCGGGACAAAACGGCCTGTTTTCTTGCGGAAGGTGACAAACTCATCCGGCAGCTCAGCAACTGCCACTGCCAACTGAAACAGCTGTATTGGACGAAAGAGGATCTCGGACTGGGTGGGGAACAGATCGAAACCCAAGACCTGAAGCGGATATCAGTCCTGGAACATCCAGCCAATAGCCTAGCTATTTTTCAGAAGAACGAAGAGGCCGAAAGAAAGTCATCAGTTGCCCCTTTGGAACTCTACCTCGAAGAAGTCCAGGACCCGGGAAATCTGGGCACCATACTGCGCACGGCCCATTGGTTCGGGCATACGCAGATCTGGATGAGCACCAACAGTGCCGACCCTTATTCTCCAAAGGCCGTGCAGTCTTCCATGGGAGCGATCGGCAGTCTTCAGCTGCACAGATGTTCGCTTGAAGAATGCCTGGCGAAATGGCACAAAGACGATCGCTGGGTGGTCGCTGCGGATATGAACGGTACTGATTATCGCACGCTAAATAGAGAAAAGATTGGCATCATCATCGGAAACGAAGGAAGGGGGCTGAGCGAAGCGGCCCGTTCCTCGGCAGACGAACTCATCCACGTACCCCGAGGCGGTTCTTCCGAGATGGAAAGTCTGAACGCTGCCGTATCCGCCGCCATTTTGATGGCGAAACTCGCCTAACCCACCATCATGTTCCCCTCGGGATAGGCGTAATCTGTCTTCTCCTTCCTCTGGCCTACGGTGAATGCAAGCACAAGCGTCCCCACGCGACCAATGAACATGCACCCCATGATGATACAGCGACCGGCTTCGCTAAGAGACGAGGTAATGCCAGTACTCAAGCCCACCGTACAAAAGGCAGAAGTGGATTCAAAAAGCAGGGCAGCCAGACCGAAAGAGCTGTCCGTGATGCAGAGCAAAAGCGTGGCGGTAAAAATGGTGCCCAGTGAAAAGGCAAATATCAGAAAGGCCTTATGGAGCAAGGAGAAAGGCAGCGTAGAGCGAAACAATTCCAATTTTGTACGCCCCCGTAGCGAAGAGACGACCGCGAGCAGCAGCAGCGAAAAGGTAGTGGTCTTGATGCCGCCTCCAGTGGAACCCGGACTGGCCCCAATGAACATCAGCAGGAGGAAGAACATCAAGCTTGGCAAACCCAAAGCACCGATGTCCAGCGTATTGAATCCTGCTGTACGCGTCGTTATGCTCTGAAAGAAGGCATGCTGGATTTTGGCAAGCGAATCCTTTCCCTGAAGCGCACCTTCCCATTCACTCCACAGGAAAAAGAACGCACCCAGAAAGATCAAGACAAGGGTCATATAAAGGGCGACCCTGTTCCCGAGCTGCAAACTCTGCCTCGGGCCTGTCTTTCCGCGCCGCCATCGCTTCAGACTGAAAAGATCTGTCATGACCGGAAAACCCAAAGCGCCCATGACAATGAGTACAGCCACGATCATGTGAAGTCCGGGCAAGGCATTCAGTGGCGTCGTGGCCAAACCGTCGGCGTACAAGGAGAATCCGGCATTGTTGAAGGCAGACACCGAATGAAAAAGCGAAGCGAACAGTCGGTCGCCTCGGTCCGCGAAGGGCAGATCACCCCAGCTGAAATAAAGCAAAAGGGTGCCGATCCCCTCGATCAGCAGGCTGAAACTGAAAATGCGCGGAAAGAGATTTTCAGTCTGATCGAGGTTCTCGATATTGAAATTCTGCTGCAAAATGGTCTGCTGCCGAATGCCCAGTTTGTTGCGATTGAACAGGGCAAAAAAGGAGGCGAAGGTGATGATGTTCAGCCCCCCGAGCTGCATGAGCAAGAGAATCACCACATGTCCTTCGTGGCTGAAAAAACTGCCGGTCGGTTGTACGGTCAGGCCGGTCACACAACTCGCACTGATGGCCGTGAAAAGTGCATCCTGAAAAGAAGCCGAACGTCCACTGGCCGACATTTCGGGGAGCATGAGCAAAGCCGTTCCAATGGCGATCAACAGAACAAATGAGGAGATGAGCAACTCCGGTGCCCCCCATCCGATGTTGGAGAGCAATGAACTGGCTTTTCCCAGTTCGATGACCACCATCACCAGCAAATAGGCTTGTAAGAACCAGAGCAGGAAGAGGTCGAGACTTGTCAGGTCGAGCCACTCGCCAAAGCGCGTGATCAAAGGAAAACCGAACAGGGACCGACTCAGCCCATTGAGCGCGATCAGACCGATGAGCAGCCCTTCCAGCCAGTTGTTTCTGAGGTGGTCCAGAGGGTGCAGTTCGACAAGCAGGCGCAGCACATACTTGAAAACGAAAAAGCCCAGGCTGGCCCGAACGATCAGGGTGACCCATTCACTGCTGACCGCATCCACTTCAAACCCGTGATAGTAGATCATGGCGATCACGGCCGTGAGCGAAACCAGGACACTCAGGACGCGCAGACCACCAATGATGCGGCTTCGGAAAGGATATAAGCGCAAATAAACCGCCTCCCGAATTTTCCAGAGGGTGCTGTTGAATGATTCAGGCATCCACTCTTCCTTTTAGCAGGTCATTCACCGTGCTGGCCACCTGAGCTGCGTCTATCCGTCCAAGGCAGGCGAGATCGCCCCGATGGCAGGGCGTTTGGCCAAAAACGGAGCAAGGACGGCAAGGCAGTTCCGCGACATCGACCTGCACATAGCGGTGGTCTTTTCCGAGCGGTGCAAATCCCATATCCGGATGGGTGGCGCCCCAAATGGAAACTGTTGGAATACCCGCCAAAGCGGCCAGGTGCATATTCGCACTGTCCATGGAGACCATCACCTCCAGATCACTTATTCGTTCGAGGTCATCCTTTAGTCCCGTGCTGCTGTCTGGGATGACCTCAACACCATCCAGGCCCTGAGCGATCCGGTGCAATGCTTCCTTTTCGTCGGGTCCACCAAAGAGCCAGACCTTACTTCCCTGGTCCACCCATGTCCTGACCAATTCTTTGCTGCCAGATTCCGACCAGGATTTTTGTAGCGAAGAGGCCAGCGGAGCAAATCCGATGGGGCCACGCCCCAATCTTCCTGACCGGACCGAGGAAATGAGCCATGGGCCTTGCAGAGGGGCGGTGGACAATCCTGCAGACCGAAAGACCTTGAGATAGCCTTCAACAACCGATGTCAGTGGCGATCGAAGCTTGTTGTGCTTTCGGGTGCGTTCTGCCCTCAGCTTTCGTTGTTTGGCGAATTGCCAGGACGGAATACCGCTCCATCGGAACAACATCCGCAAAACCTGACTCCGCAGTACAGAATGCAGATCGATCAGCAGATCCGGGCGATGCAGGGCGAGAAGTTCTTTTCGAAAACGAAGGAGTCCACTCAGTCCCTTGTGTTTTCCATTCGGCTCGAGAAAGAACAATTCGGTACGCGGAAGTTGAACAAACAGTGGGGCAAACGGCTTTCGTGTGGCCACGACACATTCCAAGTCCGGGACGGCATTCAAGACGCTCTTCAGCGCGGGCACGGTCAGTGCGACATCGCCCAGAGAAGAGAACCGAAGGACCAGGATCTTCATCCTTCCTGCCCTGACTTGTACAATACAGGGTTCAGACTGGGATCGTTGTACATCTTCATCTGCCGATAGACCTTCATGATGCGCTGTCCGGAATAAATATCCTCAAGCAACTGAGCAATGGAACGGGTGAGATCTTCCTGCTGAACCATGAGAACGGCAAGCTTCTGCCGGCACTTCTCCCTGTGGGCCGCATTGGCATCTTTGCGATCGGCCTCCTCCTTCATGTGGAAGATCTTCAAAGCGAGTATGGACAAACGATCCATGGCCCAGGCTGGGCTTTCTGTATTGAGACGGGCATCCGCATTGGGCTCCACCTCCTGAAACCTTTCGAGGTACCGATCATCCAGCTGCTCCACCATATCTGTACGCGCCTGATTGCTTGCATCGATCCTTCGCTTGAAGGAAAGCGCTTCATCAGGGTCGATATCCGTCCTCCGTATCTCGTCTTCCAGATGCCATTGGACGGTATCGATCCAGCACTTGGAATAGATCAGCCCCTGAAAACCATCCGGCCCCATGGGCTCATCAGCATCGATGTCATTGGTCTTGTGGTAGTCGGTAATGCAACGACGAAAGGTCTCATTGCATGCTTCCACTTCATTCAAGAATGCTTCGAATTTCATCCGGCCAAAACTTTTTTGATGCGATCCATGGCTTGCACGAGTTGCTCTTCGGAGGCTGCATAGGAGATGCGTAATGAATTTGGACTGCCAAAGGCGCCGCCCGGTACCAAGCCGACATGCGCTTCTTCCAAAAGCAACATGCACAGGTCGCTGGCATTCTGAATCTCTCTGCCCGCGACGCGTTGGCCGAACCAGGCACGAACATCTGGGAACAAGTAGAAAGCACCTCCCGGAATGTGGTTGACCCAGCCCGGGATGTCCTTGCATTTTTCGAGCACGAGATCCCTTCTCTTTCGGAAGGAATCCTTCATGTAGGCCACCTTGGATGGATCCGCCTTGAGGGCTGTAATGGCTGCCCGCTGGGCAATGCAATTGGGCGCCGAGGTGATCTGACCTTGCAACTTCTCACATGCCTGCGCCACTTCTTTGGCCGCAGCCATATAGCCCAGACGCCAACCTGTCATGGCAAAGCCTTTGCTCAAACCATTCACAGTGATCACCCGGTCCTTGATCGCGTCGATCCGCCCCAGACTGAAGTGCGTGCCTTCGAAGCGAATGAGTTCATAGATCTCGTCCGAGACCACATACAGATCGGGGTGTTTTTCAATAACAGCCGCGATCGCCCGCAATTCGGATTCATCGTATACCGCCCCACTGGGATTGCATGGATTGCTGAATATGAGCAGGCGGGAACGTTCTGAAATGCAGTCTTCCAACTGTTGGGCCGTGAATTTATAGCCCTGCTCGACAGTGGTCTGGATATATCTGGGGATTCCTTCGGCCATCCTGACCATTTCCCGATAACTCACCCAATAGGGTACGGGCAGGATCACTTCATCCCCTGGATCGACCAGCGCCATGGCGATGTTCCAAAGGCTTTGCTTTGCTCCGGTCGAACAAACGATCTGGGAAGGCTCGAAGGACAACTGATTGTCTCGCTGCAATTTTTCGGCAATGGCCTCTTTGAGCTCTGCATAACCACCTATGGGCGTGTAGCTCGAGTAATTCTGTTCTATGGCTTGAACAGCCGCATCCTTTATGAAATCTGGCGTGGAGAAGTCCGGTTCCCCAAGACTGAGGCTGATGACTTCAACCCCTCGAGCCGCCATTTCCCTGCTTTTTCGGGCCATAGCGATGGTGGCTGATTCCTCCATGGCCTGAATGCGTGCAGCGATGTCCGACATATGCGTTTGGATAGAGCCCCAAATCTATTCAAAAGCCAGAAGAGCAATGAAGCATCCAATTGCGATATTTACACTCCGTCAACAGGCGATCTATGGAAAACTTGCTGGAGATCCTGAAGTATGCCCTGCCCTCTGTTCTGGTGATCCTCATCACCTATGTGATGCTGAGCAACTTCATGAACAATGAGGAAAAGAGGCGAAGCTTTCTTTTGCGCAGGGAGACCCGAAAAACGAGCATGTCCCACAAGCTCAACGCCTATGAAAGACTCTCTTTGTTCCTTGAACGCATCACGCCCAGCAGCCTGCTTGTGCGGGTACCGGCGCAAAATCTTCTGGTGAAGGAATACCACCGTCTCTTGCTTCAAAGCATTCGCAGCGAATTTGAACACAATCTGTCGCAGCAGATCTACGTATCCGATCCTGTTTGGCAACAAGTCGTACTTGCGAAAAACGCCACCATCGGGATCATCAACAAATTAGTACAGGAGTGCCCGCCCGATGCCCCAGCCTCTGATCTCAGTACAAAAGTCCTTAACCATACCATGGAGATGGACCGATTTCCCACCCAACAGGCGCTGACCATACTGAAGGCAGAGTTGCGCAAAGAACTTTAAGTCATGAGTGAAGAAAGCAATGAGCAACTGGTGCGGATCTTCCGCAAACCCACAGGACCCATCCGGGTAGAAGGGCCCGTGGACCTGACCGATACTGAGGGAAACAAGATCCCGCATCCGCCGGCTTTCTCCCTTTGTGGATGTGGCCTTTCGCAGCGGATGCCCTTTTGTGATTCAAGCCACAAGAACGAAGGGCAAAAAGCCTGAATAAAAGACCGCAGCCGCCATCTTCTTCTCTATTTTTGCCCTTTAATTTTTCATGAAGATGCGTACCATTCAGTTTCGTGAAGCCGTCGCTGAGGCGATGAGTGAAGAAATGAGGAGAGATCCCAATGTCATCCTCATGGGCGAAGAAGTGGCCGAATACAACGGAGCCTACAAGGCGTCCAAAGGCATGTTGGATGAGTTCGGTCCCGAACGCGTATTGGATACGCCCATTTCCGAATTGGGTTTTGCTGGCATCGGTGTTGGAGCCGCAATGAATGGCCTTCGTCCGATCGTAGAGTTCATGACCTTCAATTTTTCCATGGTGGCCATCGACCAGATCGTGAACAACGCAGCCAAGATGTATCAGATGAGCGGTGGGCAATTCAATGTGCCCATGGTCTTCCGCGGACCCACAGCCTCCGCCGGTCAACTGGCAGCGACCCACTCACAGGCCTTTGAGAGCTGGTATGCCAACTGCCCCGGATTGAAAGTGGTGGTCCTGGCCGATCCGTATGATGCCAAAGGCCTGCTTAAATCGGCCATCCGCGACGACGATCCAGTACTAGTCATGGAGTCTGAGCAGATGTACGGCGACAAAGGGGAAGTACCCGAAGAAGAGTATCTGCTGCCTATAGGGAAAGCAGCCGTGAAGCGCGAGGGAACTGATGTGACCCTTGTGTCCTTCGGCAAGATCCTCAAGACGGCATTTGCCGCCGCTGAAGAGTTGGAAAAAGAGGGAATCTCTTGCGAAGTCATCGATCTGCGGAGTGTGCGCCCGATCGACTACGATACCATCATCGAGTCGGTCAAAAAGACCAACCGCATGGTGGTCGTTGAAGAAGCCTGGCCTCTAGGAGCCATTGCTTCAGAACTCACCTATATGGTGCAGAAGAAGGCTTTCGATTATTTGGATTCTCCGGTGGTCCGGGTCAATACGGCGGATACGCCCATGGGCTACTCACCTGTTTTCGTTGAAGAATTCCTTCCCAATCCGAAGCGGGTGATCGACGCCGTAAAGAGCGTCACCTACACTGGCTGAGGGTTCAAGAACGAATTGTTCAATCAATAGAATCGCCTTACTTTAGCGCTCCGCTAAAAACGAGCGGTTAAAATATTCATCGCGGGGTGGAGCAGTTGGTAGCTCGTCGGGCTCATAACCCGAAGGTCGCAGGTTCGAGTCCTGTCCCCGCTACTAGCCAAAAGCCTGGACAAACGTCCGGGCTTTTTTTATGGAGCGAAGGAAAGCTTGCTTTCTCTTCAAGCGACAGAAAAAAGGACGTGTTGCGAAGCCAACACAAGTTTTTGGCTTGATGCCCCCCTGCCCATGGTCCGCGAGCGCAACGCCGCGAGCAATCCTGTCCCCGCTACTAGCCAAAAGCCTGGGCAAACGTCCGGGCTTTTTTTATGGAGCGAAGGAAAGCTTGCTTTCTCTTCAAGCAACAGAAAAAAAGGACGTGTTGCGAAGCCAACACAGGTTTTTGGCTTGATGC
>CATILC010000255.1 GCA_949516455.1 Flavobacteriia bacterium
AAGGGGCAGATGTTCATGCACATCAAGGCATTTGAGGCCATGTGGGCAACGGATTCGCTGGCTTGCAACATCAAATTCATGATCGAAGGCGAAGAGGAAGTGGGCTCAGAGAATCTGGCTTGGTTCGTCGGGCGCAATAAAGAGAAAATGGCCTGTGATGTGATCCTGATATCCGATACGGGCATGCTCGCCAATGACATTCCCTCCATCTGCACAGGACTCAGAGGTCTGAGCTATGTGGAGGTAGAATTGACAGGCCCCAACCGCGATCTGCATTCAGGCTTGTACGGAGGTGCCGTGGCCAACCCAATCAATGTACTCACCCAAATGATCGCCTCCCTGCACAACGAAAAGAAAGAGATCACCATCCCTGGTTTTTACGATAAAGTGGAAGTATTGGGACTGGAGGAACGCGAAGAGATGGCCAAGGCGCCCTTCTCGCAGGAAGAATACAACAAGGCCCTGGACATTGCCCAGGAAGAAGGAGAAGAAGGCTACCGGACCATGGAGCGCAACAGCATCCGCCCTACCCTCGATGTGAACGGGATCTGGGGAGGATATACGGGAGAGGGCGCCAAAACAGTGATCCCTTCAAAAGCGTATGCGAAGATCTCCATGCGCCTTGTTCCACACCAAGAGCCTGAAGAAATCACCCAAATGTTCACCGATCATTTTAAATCGATCGCACCAGATTCGGTTAAAATAAAGGTGACCCCGCACCACGGTGGCGAACCCTATGTCTCGCCGACCGACACAGCCGAGTATCAAGCTGCGAGCAAGGCCATGGAAACTACTTTTGGCAAGCGGCCGATTCCCGTCCGCAGTGGCGGAAGCATCCCGATCGTAGCCCTCTTCGAAAGAGAGTTGAACGCCAAGAGCATACTCTTTGGTTTTGGATTGGACTCAGACGCGATCCACTCGCCCAACGAACACTATGGGCTTTTTAACTTCTTCAAGGGAATTGAGACGATTCCGTACTTCTACACCTACTACAACGAAAAGAGAGCGGATCAGTAAGTCATTCTTCTGAACCGACGTCTGAATACTCGGCAAATGAAAAAAGCACTGATCACAGGAATCACGGGTCAAGATGGCGCCTACTTAGCCGAGCTCCTCCTTGAAAAAGGATACCAGGTTCACGGCGTGAAAAGACGGTCCTCGCTTTTCAATACCCACCGCATTGACCATTTGTATCAGGACCCGCATGAGACCGATGTCCGTTTTCACCTGCACCACGGCGATCTGACCGACAGCATGAACATCACCCGGCTCATTCAGGAAGTGCAGCCCGATGAGATCTACAATCTGGGCGCCATGTCGCACGTCCGGGTGAGCTTCGATACGCCGGAATACACGGCCAATGTGGATGGATTGGGCACTCTGAGGATTTTAGAAGCCGTGCGTCTTCTTGGACTATCCGAAAAGACCCGCATCTATCAGGCCTCCACCTCGGAATTATATGGGCTGGTGCAAGAAGTACCTCAATCCGAGAAAACACCCTTTTACCCACGCTCTCCCTACGCTGTGGCGAAAATGTATGGCTACTGGATCACCGTGAACTACCGTGAAGCCTACAACATGTATGCGTGCAACGGCATACTGTTCAACCACGAATCGCCCATGCGCGGAGAAACCTTTGTGACCCGAAAGATCACTTTGGCCGTTGCCAAGATCGCCTTGGGAATACAGGAAACCGTGTATATGGGAAACCTCGATGCGCAGAGGGATTGGGGGCACGCCAAGGACTATGTGGAAGCCATGTGGCTGATGCTGCAGCAGGAAGAAGCGGAAGATTTTGTGATCGCCACAGGGGTGACAACGTCCATTCGCACCTTTATCGAAAAGGCCTTCGATCAAGTTGGAGTGGAATTGGCTTGGGAAGGTACCGGGACCGATGAAACAGCGGTCGTGAAAAGAGCAATGAACCCCGATCATCCTGTTCAGGAAGGTCAGGTGGTCGTGCGCATCGACCCGAAATACTACAGGCCCACAGAGGTGGACCTCTTGATCGGTGATGCCAGCAAGGCACAGCAAAAACTGGGGTGGACTCCGCGCATTGAACTGGATGAATTGGTGGCCTCGATGATCGAGGAGGACCTCAAGTACGCTCGAAGACACGTTTACCTTGAAGAGGGGGGCCACCGGGCACGAAAATTCAGAGCGGAATGACTTCTAATGACCGTATTTACGTTGCTGGCCACAACGGAATGGTTGGATCAGCGATCTGCAGGAAGCTGAGGGCAGAAGGCTAT
>CATILC010000256.1 GCA_949516455.1 Flavobacteriia bacterium
ACCATGCGGCCGGGGATCTTCCAATTGGCGATGTCTCCATTCTCCGAGACCTCCATGGCGCCGAGGACGGTCATTTGCACATGCTGGCCACGGATCATCGCAAAGCTCGTGGCTGAGTCGAAAAAGGATGCACCGGGCATGGTGGTGATGGTCTGTTTTCCGGCATTGATCAGGTCGGGATCCTCTTCTCCCTCGAAAGGGAAAGGCCCCATTCCAAGGACGCCATTTTCAGATTGGAATTCGACCGATATCCCCTGTGGAATGTAATTGGCCACCAGGGTCGGGATGCCGATCCCAAGATTGACATACCAACCGTCTTGCATTTCCTGCGCGATGCGCTGCGCGATTCCGTTCTTGTCCAGCATGGCCTAAGGGTTTCGTGGTCGTGTGGTGCGTTGCTCAATTCTCTTCTCGTAGTTCTTTCCCTGAAAGATCCGTTGAACGAAGATCCCTGGGGTGTGGATCTGAGCCGGATCGAGTTCTCCAGCGGGAACGAGTTCTTCTACTTCCGCCACTGTGGTCTTTCCGGCCATGGCCATCAAGGGGTTGAAATTCCGCGCCGTGCCCTTGAAGATGAGGTTGCCGGCTTCATCCCCTTTCCAGGCTTTCACAAAGGCAAACTGCGCATCGAAAGCATGCTCGAGGATGTGTGGTTTTCCATTGAAGGAGCGCACCTCTTTCCCTTCGCCCACTTCGGTTCCGTAACCAGCAGGTGTGAAGAAGGCGGGTATTCCTGCGCCTGCGGCGCGACAGCGTTCGGCCAAAGTTCCCTGCGGGATGAGTTCTACTTCCAGTTCCCCGCTGAGCATCTGACGCTCGAATTCGTCATTTTCTCCCACATAGCTGGAGATCATTTTTCTGACCTGGCGTGTCGCGAGTAAGTAGCCCAGGCCGAAGTCGTCCACTCCGGCGTTGTTGGAGATGCAGGTGAGTCCGCTCACTCCGCTGTCCCGCACGGCGAGAATACAGTTCTCAGCGATACCGCAGAGACCGAATCCACCGAACATGACGGTCATATCATCTTTGATCCCGGAAACAGCTTCCCGGGCGTCAGCTACCACTTTATCGATCATGGGCCATTGTATTAGAATCCTCCGAAGGGGTCGTCATCGATATCGGTCCCGATCGAGAGGTCTTTTTGGTATTCGTCGCAATTTAGTTCAATGCGCATAGGCGCCTCCGGTTTTTCGAACGCATCGCGGCTTATTTCCAATTCTTCCTGCGCATAAAGTCGCTTCATGTACAGCGCCCAGATGGGCAGTGCGGTGCTGGCTCCCTGACCGAAAACCGTCGCGCGGAAATGGGCCGACCGGTCTTCGCATCCCGTCCATACACCCGTGATCAGGTTGGGCACCATTCCGATGAACCATCCATCCGAATTGTTCTGTGTGGTTCCTGTCTTCCCGGCAATGGGGTTGTCGAATCGATAGGGGAAACCGGTAATGACGCCTTTTAGGTTGTTGGCGGTGCGGGTCCTCAAACGAAGCCCGGTACCGATGTTCGAGACGCCCTGCAACAGGTCGGTGATGACATAGGCATCTTCCTCGCTCATGACCTCCCTGGTTTCGGGCTGGAAATCGGCCAGAACAATTCCATTGGCATCTTCGATCCGCAACACGGCGATCGGTTCGATGTACACCCCTTTATTGGCAAAGGCGGTGTAGGAACCCACCACTTCGCGCACGGAGAGATCCACAGTTCCCAAAGCGATCGAAGGCTGGTTGGGAATTTCCGACCGCACCCCGACATCCCGAGCGAGTTTGATCACCGCTTCAGGCCCGATCTCTTTCATCAGAGAAGTGGTCACCGTGTTGAGTGAACGGGCCAGGCCTTCCTTCAGGGTGACCATTCCGCCATACTCATCTCCAGAATTCTTGGGGCACCAGTCTTCGAGCAGGTTGAAAGAGCCTCTTTCGATGCAGGTCAGCACGTTGGGAATCTGCATGCAGGGGCTGTATTGCTTCTGCCGGATGGCCGTGGCATAGATGAAGGGTTTGAAGGTGGATCCGACCTGTCGGCGTCCTTGTTCCACATGGTCGTACTTGAAGTAGGTGTGATCGATACCGCCCACCCAGGCTTTGATGAAACCAGTTTGCGGCTCCACGGAGAGCATGCCCGTCTGGTAGAAGGATTTGTACCAGCGTATCGAATCGATCGGGCTCATCACCGTGTCTTTGGGCCCATCCCAATGAAATACCCTCATGGGCACCGCTTTCCGGAATACCTGTTGAATGGAGTCCCTTGACGCGCCCTTCTTTTTCAGACCTCTGTAACGGGGCGTGCGCCGCGCTGCCGACTGCAAGATCCGTTCGATCTCTTTTCTGTCAATGTGTACAAAGGGGAAGGCAGACCTTCGGCCATCGGCGTATTCGAAAATGGATTGCAGGTTGCTCAGATGTTCCCGAACGGATTCTTCCGCTGCCTTTTGCATCCGTGAATCAATGGAGGTATAGATGCGCAGGCCGTCGGTGTAGAGATCGTACGAACTGCCATCCGGGCGCGGATTCTTTTCGATCCACTCGGTCATGTATCGTCGGAGGTATTCTCTGAAATACGGAGCCAAGCCCGTATTGTGGCTTTCGCGGTGGAAGTCCAGAAGGATGGGCCGACCACTCAGCGAATCCTTCTCTTCTTCCGTGAGAAAGCCATTTCGGAGCATTTGTCCATAGACCGTATTTCGGCGGTTGACCGCCAGGCTGCTGTCTCTTCTTGGATTGTAGAGCGAGGGATTCTTGGCCATGCCCACGAGAACAGCCGATTGTTCGATCGTCAGATCGGCAGGGGGGGTGTTGAAATAGATCTTGGCGGCCGAATGGATGCCCACGGCCTGATAGAGAAAGTCGAACTGGTTGAGGTACATGGAGATCACCTCCTCTTTGGTGTACTGCCTTTCGATGCGCACGGCGATCACCCATTCCTTGAACTTTTGCACCGCGCGTTTCAGAAGCTCATTCGAGCGCTTGTGGAAGAGCATTTTTGCCAGCTGCTGCGTCAGCGTGCTGCCGCCTCCATCCGATCCGCCCTTGAGTACTGCGCGCGCCAGGGCGCGGAAGTCGATCCCGCTGTGTTCAAAGTAGCGTTCGTCCTCGGTGGCCACCAGTGCATTGACCAGGTGCGGGGAGAGCTCATCGAACTCCACGTGCACTCTGTTCTCGCGGTAGTATTTGCCAATGATCTGTCCGTCGGCGGAATAGACCGTACTCGCCTGATTGCTCACTGGGTTTTCGATCTCCTCAAAGCTGGGCAGCGCACCAAAGGCGCCGAAGGCCGCTCCACCGATCATCAGTGCTACGGAGAGCAATCCGAAGAAAATGAGCAGCCAAAAAGCCCGCACATACGACCGGAAGTCCGATCGGTTCTCTGCTTCTTTAGTCTTCTTTTTCTGTGCCATTGATCCTGATGAACGTCAGCCCGAGGCTTCGCACGCCTTCCAACGGATCGTCCCTCATTCCGTGCCGGAAAAGGAAGGAATACTCCGCTTCTTGCGTCAATTTAAGTGTTTGTTTCCTGAAGGGGAATTCGAGCGTCCGGATCTTGCCGGATCCCGTTCCATTCCAGTTGCCATAGGGATCGGCCATGCGCACTTCCACTGTGTCCTGGAAGGCGATCTCTCCATCTTGTTCAATGCTACGAAACAGATAGAGGTTGGAATAGGGATAGAAGATGTCGTGGCGAAGGTCCATGACCAACTGCAGGTGTTCGGTGCCGCCTTCGTGCAGGTGATCGAAACGAAGCACGGAGTCTGCAGGCCATCGATGTCCCGGAAGGTCTATGAAATTGCTCTGAACGATCTGCTCGCGTCCGCATGAGACCACGGACACAAGAAGCAGTATCAGAGCGATCGGCCTAGCCATTCGCGCCATCGCCGGCATTTTTATTGCCGCCAGAGCGGTTGGGGCGTCTTCTTCCGCCACGGGGTCGGGAACGTCTTTTGGCTTCCTGCGGGCGTGATGAGCCTTCGGGCGAGGGCTTGTTGCTCTGGGCCTTGACCGCTGTTCCTCCAGCTTCCTTTTTCTGTTGTCCCCGGTCTCCTTTTCTCTTCTTGCGCTTGTTTCGTCTCTTTCCAAAGCGGTCATCGAAACGGTTCAGATCGTCCTGGCTGTCGATGGTGACATCCTTGGGCTCCTGTACGGTTTCTTCTTCCACGACGAATTCCACCAGGGAAGGGATCTTTTCGCCATTCTTGTTCTTTTCCAAGATCTCCTTCACATCCGCGGCAGCGATCTTGTGCCACTCGGAGCTGTCTTCTTTATAGGCATACCAGAGATAGCCATTGAAGAGATCCATTTTCATGAACAGGGCGATTCCCTTTTCCGTGTGGAGTCTCTTCTTGGTGTTTGGGAAGTCCTCCAGGGCTTCCATATAGGTGTCCAGCTCGAAATTCAGACAGCACTTGAGCTTACCGCACTGCCCGGCCAGTTTCTCAGGGTTCAAGGAAAGCTGTTGGTAGCGGGCCGCTGAGGTGCTTACCGTGCGGAAATCGTGCAGCCAGGTCGAGCAGCAAAGTTCACGGCCACAAACACCGATACCGCCAAGACGTCCGGCCTCCTGACGATTTCCGATCTGCTTCATCTCTACACGCAGCTTGAAGGCCGATGCAAGATCACGGACCAGTTGTCTGAAATCCACACGCTGATCTGCGGTGTAGTAGAAGGTGCCTTTCTGTCCGTCTCCCTGAAATTCCACATCTGAAAATTTCATCTTCAGATCCAGACGCTGCGCCACTTCGCGCGCCTTCAGCAAGGCTTCATCCTCTTTGTCCCTCAACTGCTCCCAGAGCTTCATGTCTTCCTCACTGGCCTTCCTCAGGATCTTTGGGAAGTCGTCCGATCGGTGCGTCTGCTGCTGCTTGCGTATTTGCAGGCGGACCAGCTCTCCGCTCATGCTCAAAGTTCCCACGTCATAGCCCGAGTCGACCTCGACCACCAAGGCTTCTCCCAGGGTGAGTGGAAGTTTTTCATCATTGCGGAAAAATTCCTTCCGGCCATTCTTGAAACGCAGCTCCACCACATCGAAGGCCTCTTGGTCTGCCGGCAGGCTCATATTGGCCAACCAGTCGAAGACCGGGTAGGTGGAACATCCATCGACACCGCATTGACCATTGCCTTTGCAGCCTCGGGGCAGTCCATTTGATTTTCCGCAACTGCTGCAGCTCATGGAGATGAATTCTTAAGTGACGTCTTCAGGGAGATCGAAGAACTAGCTCAAAAATAACCAATACGCTTCGCCCTTATTGCCTTCAAACCAAATGAGTTTGAACGGCCGCGACAAAACCACTCCGATCTGGAGCGGGAACCACTCGGAACAGACCCTTTCCAAATAACTTAACGCCCAGAAAACATTGGCGCACTTATATTTCGAAATTATTAAATCGAAGCCGTGAAAAATCCTAAAACGCTTACCAAACTTTTTAGATATTCCACAACAGCCGCAGCGGTAACGGGGGTTTCCGTCGTCAATGGACAGATCTATTACGAAGATTTCACTCCAGACATCAACATGCAAGGGAACAACAGCATCACTCGTGTGGATGTGAACCAGGATGGGATCGATGATTTTGAATTTCTGCTGATCGATTCCACCTTCAGTGGAACCATTCCATGGGGCAAGCTTCAGGTAACAGGTATCCAGCCAGGAAATGATGTTGTGGGTTACGTGACCAGCGGTTACTCCTACGTTTCCCTCTTGCAACAGAGCAGCTCTGTTTTTAATAGCGCGCCTTTCATCTCTGCTGGGATCATGGCTGAAGCCCCGCAATTTGGTGCTTCCTATCCACTCTGGAACAACGGCGTGACAGATGGTTACATGGGTTTTCGGATCGATGTGAACGGTCAATCGCACCATGGCTGGATGCGATTGGATGTGGCATCAGACGCCAAATCAGCTGTGCTTAAGGACCTGGCATTCAATGGAACTCCGGGCGACCCCATTTTCTGTGGACAAAGCATGGGTACAGAAGGTGTACCCGAAGAAGCGCTCAGTGTTTTCCAATCAGATCAAGAGTTGATCCTTGAGGTGCCAAGTGCTCTCTTGAATTCGGAGATCCAAGTCTCCGATGTCTACGGCCGAATCATCTGCAGAACGCATGCTTCTGACAAGACGATTCGCATGGACTGGTCCACTCGTTCGCGTGGACTTTATGTGGTGAGTCTGATGCACGATGGACAGCTGCACTCCCAGAAGGTGATGATCCGTTGACGATCCTTCAGTGAATCAATGAATGCACGCCGCCTGAATACCCATTGGGAATCTTATAGAGACCTGGCTTTTGCTGCGTTGATCATTATTGAACGCGCGACCAGGTAAAGGTTTCTGTGATGGTGGCGTA
Source organism: Flavobacteriia bacterium (assembly GCA_949516455.1). GTDB lineage: Bacteria > Bacteroidota > Bacteroidia > Flavobacteriales > Schleiferiaceae > RFXV01. Next base: position 6,329 of record CATILC010000256.1, read on the forward strand.
TTGCTCGATGCCCGGCTCGTTTATGACTTCCGTTCGACGAAATACCAGGGTATTTTGTTCGGCAGTGGTGGCGATCATGCTGAGGGTATCTGAAGAGGTGAAAATGCGCAACAGGTCGCCAGTCACTTCGTAGGATCCTTCGATGTCGATGAACCCCCCCGTTGTGTATGGCGTGGGAGGCGAGGAGTTGTAGTCACGTGCTTTGTAACCGTAGCGGATATCCACACTCATGTCGCTGTCTTCGAACACCGCAGTACTTGGGTCGAAAATGGTGTCCGTTGTGTAGTCGCGGTAATAGGGAAACCCCTGGATGCTTCCGTCGTCGATCTGTTTGACATCGGTCAGGCTCCATGAGCCCGATATGACGTTGGAAAGATTCAACCCGGAATTATCCTGATTGTCGTCTGAGTCTTCTGAGCAGCTGACAGCGCAGCAGACAGGAATACACAGCAATAGGGCAAATAGTCTTTTCATCATTGGGTCTGTTCTGATAGTGTATAGAAATTCGGTTGCCAAGTTCGGGGCAATTCTACAATTTCCACGTGAGTCCTATGCTCACATTCCGATTGGGCTGGGTCAGGGTGCGCATGTGATCGATGTTGGATGGAATCTGATCGGATGAGATGAGTTCGACATCGTCCCAATCATCATTCAAGTTATTGTCCTGATAGTAGATGATGGCCTTGTTGATCAAATCCTTGAAGGTGACCGTAACACTCAGATTCTCGCTGATGGCCTGACGGTACCGGAAGTCCAGGAGTGGTCTTGGATTTTCCCAAATGGGCTCCAAGTTGAGCTCTCGGTTGCCCGTAATGACGATACGCCGCCCAAATTTGTTGTAGAGCAATACGAAATCGGCATTCCATTTTTCCACGTGGTAGTCCAGACCCAAGTTGAAGATGTATGGCGACTGTCCGATCATCGGACGGGTGTAGGGTGCTCCGTTCCTGTCCTGTTGTTCGATCGAGCTCTGTATGTAGCTGTAGTTTCCGAAAAAGACCAAATTGCTCCAAGCTTCGCCAACAAAGGAGAAATCATTTCTCCAGCTCAACTCAATGCCGTAGTTGTTGGCTTCGTTGGAATTTTGCCAGGTGATGAAAAAGTTATCAGAAGATTGACGGAGGGCCAGCTCGATCGGGCCATTGAATTTCTTGTAGTAGGCACTGATCGCAAACATTTGACCTCTTGTGTAATAGGCTTCATACCGAAGATCGAAATTTTGTATTTCCGCTTGGGTGAGGTCGGGGTTACCGATCTTGTCCATGAAGAAATCAAAGTCGAAAAAGGTAAAGGGGGCGATCTCCCGGAACTCGGGTCTGGAAACGGCCTTTGAATAGCTTGCCCGGATATTCATCTTCTCGTTGAGCTTGAAGATCATGTTCGTAGAGGGCAGCAGATTGGCGTATTTGTATTCGTTGTCCAATGATCCTGCGCCTGGTCGTTGAGTGGAGTAACCAGATTGAAAACGCTGAGTGAAATTCTCCTGCCGTACACCCGCAGTGAGTCTCCACCAATCGGTCACATTCAGATCGAGCATGCCGTAGATGGCCATGTTTTGAGCCGTTCCAACATAGGCATCGGCAGCAGAAGTGATGTCATAAATCTGGATGCCGTCAGGGAAACGCATGTTTTGGGTGGCAAATATTTCGTCGATGGGCAGAATAGAGATATCTGCATCGAACTGCGGTCCAGATGGCGTATATCCCAAAACGTGCGCATCAAAAGAACGGGAGCGGTCCTGATAGTAAGCCCCTGTCTTTATGGATTGTTTCCGACCGAAGAGGGTGTAATTGAACTTGGCATTTCCGAAGTAGCTGTTGTTGTCTTCTTCCAGAGCACTCCAAAACCGTCCGCCGTCTTCCAATTTGACCGTTGGCGGCGTGGCCCACTGATACCGGGGATCGGCCGAGATCTGAGGGTTCCAGAAGTAGCGCATTCGCTTCAGGTCCGGACTCTGATTCACAATATTGGAGATCGACCCCCCCCAGTCAAATTCGAAATCCGATGTCTCGTTCAGGCGCATCTTGTGCTTGCCGAGCAGTTGGTGAACGCGCAGTTGATTCGTACTGTAGTTGAATTCATATCGGCGTATGCGAAACTCTTCGTCGGTTGTGGCCAGATCATCATTTGGCTCTTTTCCGTCGGCTTGGTAGAAGAGATCATTGGAAACAACAGAAAAGGAATTGTTCAAGGTGATCTGATTCGCGCCTCTTTTAAAGGACAGGTTGACCAGCCCTCCCCAATTCCTGCTTTTGTTGATCTCCTCGCGTTCGATCTCTTCATTGAATTGAGAGAAAAAGCCCGCTTCACCTACTGGACCATTGGGCACATCGATGTTGGTGGATCGTATGGATCGCCCAGTGGTTTTGTTGGAGTAATTCAAGGCCACATTGGCACCGAAACTCGACTTGCCAAAATCTCTTTTCAGTCCTCCACTTAAATTCATCCTCAGATAAGGCAGTGCGGTGGTTTGTTCTGGAAGCCAGTAGTTCTCAAATTTCTCAGAGGGCGTGACCGCTGCAGGACCTCGGTTTCTCAGGGCGTTGGACAATGAGGGCAATTGGCGCTCGGCGGCAACCAAACCCCATTGATCGGAAGAAAAGCCCTGGTAATGATCCACTGTATTCAGTGAGACTCCGAGGTTCATTCCAGTGCTCGCTGCCACGCGTATGTAGTCTTCGGTTGGAAAGTTCTTTGTCTCGATCTGAACCAATCCTCCGGCAAATTCAGCGGGCAGGTCGGCCTGCGCTGTTTTGAAGATGAACATGTTCTCGATCATCGTCGTGGGATACAGGTCGAAAGAAAAGACCTTGCGATCGGGTTCTGAGGCCGGCATGATGGCTCCGTTCACCATGGCCAGATTGTATCGGTCGTTAAGCCCCCGGACAATGATGTATTTCCCGCTCTCGACAGTGGTTCCGCTGGTCCGTTTCAAGATATCTGCGGAGTTGTTGTCGGGCATCCTTCTTATCTGCTCACTGGACACCCCCTCCAGTACCACACTGCTGTTTTTCTGTGTCAATTGAATGGCGGCAACCGAATTGCGTATCGCTTCTGCCGTTACAGTGATCTCTCCGAGTTCTTCAGAAGCTGGTTTGAGTGCAACATCTAATGAAGTCGTCTTTCCCGCTTCGATCTGAACTCCAGAAATGCTCGTTTTCTGGTACCCGAGCAATTGGATCTCCAAAGTGTACGTTCCAGGAGCTATCCCCTGAAGAGAATAGTATCCATCAAAATCAGTGTACGTTCCCTTTCCTATTTCAGCGATACGAACGGCTGCATTGAAGGCGCTCTCACCGTTGTTCGCATCCTGTATCTTTCCAGCTACACCACCTCCTTGAGCAAATACCAACGTGCCCGAGAGGCAAAGCACGAGTGTGATGAAATGATTTGTTTTCATGGGTCCGGAAGTACGTTAGCGGGCGAAAATAAAATTTCATTAGTGTGCTCAATGAGCTGGATGATTGTTTAACGAATTGTTAATATTCAGCCGTCGTTAATGAAATTGATAGCAGGACCTTAACAGTTGCATAAACAATAAAACGAATGATGTGAACAGATTTGTCACAACTAAAAACCAACAAACCAATGTTACACTCTATTAAAAAAGCGTCGCTTCTTGCTGCTGCTTTATTCTTTGGTACTGCTGCTTTCGCGCAGCGTCCAACCTCTGTTGTCGCTGGCAACATCACATCCGACCGTACCTTCTCTACAGATACGACATACATGTTGGATGGTTTCGTTTATGTTAAGAACAACGCAACACTCACCATCGAGGCGGGTTCTGTAATCAAAGGTTACATCGACGGAACAGGAACCAACACCAAGGGTACCTTGATCATCACACGCGATGGAATGATCAATGCCGTTGGAACTGAGTGCGAGCCGATCATCTTCACATCAGCAAAAGCACCAGGCTTGCGCGGTGCGGGCGATTGGGGTGGCGTTATCATCCTCGGTGAGGCCACGATCAACCGCGGCGACTCGGTTAATGTAGGAGGTGTTTTCTCTCACTTCACCGACGTGATCGAAGGAGGTTTGACAGGTGATGCTGCAGACCGCACTTACGGCGGAGACAATGATGCAGACAACTCAGGAACTCTTCAGTACGCACGTATCGAATTCGCTGGTATTGCATTCACTCCAAACAATGAGATCAACTCATTGACCACTGGTGGTGTGGGTAGCGGAACAACCATCGACCACATTCAAGTTTCTTATGCTGGTGATGATGCATATGAGAACTTCGGAGGAAGCTTCGACATGTCTCACCTGATCGCACTGCGCACTTTGGACGACAACCTCGACCTTGACCAGGGTTACCGCGGTAACATCCAGCACGTTGTTATCTATCAGGAGGCCAATACAGCAGACGTTTCCAAGTCAGAAGGCTGGGAAAACGACAACTGGAAGCAGAATCCAAACGGAACTCCTCGTACGGCTCCTGTTTGCGCCAACGTTACCCTGATCGGTCCTAAAGCGACAGGCACACCAAACTCTCTTCACCAATCTGCTGCACGCATTCGTCGTGGTGCATGGACCTCTATTCACAATTCTGTATGGGTCGATCACGTGAACGGTCTGTACATCGATGGAGATGACACTTACGCTGGTTGGAATGCCGGAATGGAATTCAAGGGCAACATCATGGCTGGAATGACTTCCAACTACAAGGCCGCAGGAACGCACACTACCTCCGACATGGATACAAAGTGGACAGCGAGCAACACCAACTATGCGAATACATCCGACGTCGGACTGCCTTCAGGCTACAACGTCATCACAAACCCAGATCTGCTGCCTTCTTCAGGTTCAGTACTTCTCTCAGGAGCAGATTGGACCTTCACAGGTGCAGGTAGCTTCGATCAGGTATCGCACCGCGGTGCTTTCGGTTCAGACAACTGGATGGAGAACTGGTCTGAGTGGGATCCACAGAACGCCAACTACGACAACACACGTCCTGCGATCACCAGCGTTTCTGCTGTCAACCACAACCAGGGTGTTTACACTTTCAACTTCGAAAACGTTTCATCTGCCGACCGTTGGTTCGTTCAGTGGAGAAACGAAGGAGGTAGCGCATGGAGAACAAAGGGTGCTACCAAGAAGACATCAACCAGCCAGCGCGGCAACATCACTCCATGGTTCAACCAGAACATCGAGTACCGCATTGGTACCGTTTATGGAACAGACACCATGATGGGTTGCACCAAGACCATGGCCATCACCAACAAGACCATGACGCTTTCTACAGCTGAGCAGAATGCCGCAACTTGCGACGGAGACTCTGCTTTGGTACGTGTCGGATACGCTGGCGGAATGGGTGCCAAGACCATTCTTTGGAGCAACGGAGCTACCACCAAGCGCACAAAGGCTGCTCAAGGTGAGACACTTACTGTAACTGTTACAGATGCTACAGGACATGCTGAGACTGCCTCCATCACTGCTGGTACACTCGGACTGACTGCTGCGGCTCCTTCAAACGTAACTACCACGCGTAGCGGAACTGTTGTAACTGTTAACTGGAATGCCTCTACCGTGGGCTCAGGACAAACGCTGATCGGTTACAGAGTTCAGTATCGTCTTCGCAATACTTCAACTTGGACAATTAGCGCACTCACTACAAACACCACTTTTGATGTGGACTTTGCTGGTGGCACTCCAGGTAACTATGAGTTCTCTGTAGTTGCTCGTTACAACGACAACGGAACCAATAGAACATCTGCCCGTGCTTGCTTCGCTTTGCGTGGTGTGCCTACCACCAAGAACGGCGGAGCAGATCTTGCTGCTGATGCGGCCGGAACAGCGGTTTATCCGAATCCTGCAACCGACAAGCTCTTTGTTGCTGCAGCTAACGGCTCTGAAATTTCTGTTATGGACATGAACGGCCGAGTGATCGCTCAAAATACTGTGACGAATGCAGAAGTTGTGTTCGATCTGTCAGAGGTTGCTACTGGAGCGTACATGGTGCGCATCATCAACGGTTCTGACGTCACAGTTGAGAAGTTCATTAAGAAGTAAAAGTCCTCAGCAGGACAGTTCGTTTATTTATTTATTGTTCAGCCCCGCACATTGTGCGGGGCTTTTTTTTGCAAATAATTCGCGCCCTGCGGTAATGATATACTTTTGACAGCGTTTCCCTTTTTTCGGAACCCAGCTCATGCGCCGACTGATCCTTCTTCTCGCATCCTTTCCCCTTTGGGTCACTGCGCAGTTTGCGGATGATCAGAATACGGTTCTCTGGCGCGAGTTTTTGAGTTTCACCAGTATTCAGGAGGTCATTCACGATGACCAAACCGTCTA
>CATILC010000257.1 GCA_949516455.1 Flavobacteriia bacterium
CTGAACCGCCTTCCCTCTGATCGTATCATAGCTCATTTCCACTGTTTCAAACTGCTCCAGTTCTTCATTGAAGACTTTGCAGCGATCGATTGGCTTTACGTAGGCATGTAAGGTCATTGCGCGCTCATTCGAGCTGTTTTCTAAGGCGTGATAGCCCATTCGATCATGCATGAACGAAATATCGCCTTCATTCAGCGTTTCGTCCTGGATCAATTCAAAACCATTTCCAATTGGTTGGAAGCGCTTTTCAGTCACAGATCCATCCACCTGATAGACCCAGCAACTTTGACCATCATGCCCGTGGATGCAAGTCTTGGCTCCGGCATCCCAGCAAAGGAGAATGAATTCAAAATTCTCATTCCGTGCAATACAGTTTCTTGTGTATCCTCCAACTTCCCAGGAGGCGAATTCTTCGAAGTCTTCTTTGGGAATATTCATTTCCTTCAGAAGACGCATCTGTTTGGCAGGTTCGACATCTTCGAAATCTTCGATCAATTTCTCAATCGTCGGGACATAAGGCATTTAATGCTATTTTTACTAATTCTAAGTGCAGGAAAGCCCAAAATATAAGCAAAAAAAATTTGCTCTGGTTTTTGAAGGTCATCCCAAGATGATTTCACCACCTTCAACACTTCCTGCTCGATCTGTAAAAAGCATACATGAGAAACACCCTGGATCTATTCCACCGCATCACCAATGAATTGCTCGATGATGAAATACAAAATTCTGTTTCTGAGTTCATTCCTTCGGATTCCCTTTATGAAAGAATGGATCTGCAGCTTGGACGAAAGGGCATATCTGAGAATGAATTTGAAGAAGTGTTGAAGGACTTGGTCCTCAAAACACCGAAAACGGCCACCAATGCCTTTTTCAACCAGCTTTTCGGGGGGAGGAACGAAACGGCCGTCCTGGGCGACCTGTTGTCGGTGATCTTGAACAACAGCATGTACACCTACAAGGCGGCGGGACCTCAGATCGGGGTGGAAAAGACCATTCTTCGGGAGGTCTGCTCCATCATCGGGTGGGACGAGCAGGCCGATGGGACATTTGCCCCCGGGGGATCCATGACCAACTTAATGTCGATGGTCATGGCACGTGACGCTTCTGATCGGGACATACGCCATAATGGGGCCTACAAACCCATGACCGTCTACACCTCCAACGAATCGCATTACAGCATCCCCAAGAATGCCGCCTTCGCCGGCATCGGTAAAGACAATGTTCGCTACGTCCCTTCTGATGAAGAGGGAAGAATAGATCCAAAGCAGTTGGAGCGGATGGTTGAGGAAGACCTGGAAAAAGGGCTCATTCCCATCATGGTGAACCTCACCGCTGGCACAACGGTCCTCGGCGCATTCGATCCCATTCCCGCCGTGCGCCGCTTGTGCGATAAATTCGATATGTGGCTGCACGTCGACGGCGCCTACTGCGGTTCCGTGATATTCAGCGAAAGGTACAAGCACCTGGTTGGCGGGTTGGAGCAGGTCGACTCTTTCAGTTTCAATGCGCACAAAATGCTTGGGACGCCACTTTCCTGCTCGATCATCCTTGCCCAGAACAAAGACCACCTGTACCATTCTTTCTCGAACGACGCCAGTTATCTGTATCAGACAGACCACGACGAGTTCAACTTGGGAAAGACCTCACTTCAATGTGGCAGAAGAAATGATGCACTCAAGTTTTGGACTTTATGGAAAAGTGTTGGAACCGAGGGGCTTGAAGAGATCGTCGATCATCAATTTCTACTGGCCGATGTGGCCCGAGATTACATCAGGACAAACAGCGATTACAAGCTGTACAGCCACGACGAGTCCGTATCGGTTTGTTTCAACTACAAGGATATTCCGGCC
>CATILC010000258.1 GCA_949516455.1 Flavobacteriia bacterium
CTCATGAAATCCCAGCTCGATTGGAACCCCAGTGTTCTGCCGTTCCTGTTCAATAGAGGGGTGGCGTTCATTACATTGAGGCGAGAGAGCGATTTTGACACGGCACTTTCCATGTGCACAGCCATGCGCACAGGTCGTTACCACAGTGAGGAGGTGGCCGCAGACAAGAGCTTCGAAATCCCATTTACGGTCTTTGCCCAACAATTCAAAAGAGCGGAGCAAAATCGTCTTTTTCTCGAGCGATTTGCCTATGAAAATGAGTGTCTGTCACTGAATTACAAATCCCTGACCGAAGAGTGGGGCAATACCATTCAAAAGATAGGCGGGCATTTGGGCATCGATGACCTTCAAGCAGGGCAGAGTTTGAAAAAATTGGATTTATCGGAGAAGGTCACAGTGACGAATCTCGATGCACTGCGAGAGCGATTCGGAAGCTGATGGCTAAACTGGTCTATATCGTATCGGACCGCCGCGCAGGCTCCACACTCCTTCAGAACCTGCTCGATCAGATACCAGGAATGGTTTCAGTAGGCGAATTGCGCATGCTTCAAGGACATCTGAAGCAGGAGGGACCTGGCGAATCCTGGGCGTGGCAATGCTCTTGCCGGCAAGACCTGATCTCCTGTCCTGTGTGGTCAAAAATCCACGATCTGGTGGACTTGAAGAATCGTCGCACACGACTCGACCATTCTTTGTTCGAATCGCATCGAGTGAATGAAAGCCTTCAGCGTTATGCGCTGGAAGGCCAAATGGTGGCCGAAGACAGTCTGAAGATCCTGGACGCTGTCCGAAAGATCACCAAAGCACAGACGGTGGTGGACAGTTCAAAGGATCCGATGCAGGCATATTATTTACATGCCCAACGGCCGGAATCGGTTCGATTGATCTTTCTTGAGCGTTCGATCGATGAATTGGCCTATTCAAAAATCAAACACAGGGAGGGGAGGGTCCCCGGTCCTCTACGGATGTGGGCCTACCTGAATCGGGTGGGCCGTCAAAACCGCTCGATCCGCGAGGTGGTCGATCGGGTGGAAGCCGATCATGTACATCGATTGACGTACAAGGCCCTGGCGATCGACCCCCGCGACGAATTAAGGAAGATACTCGAGTTTCTTTCCTTCGATCCCATTCCAGAACAGCTGCCGGATTCACTGGAACCACAGAACGACCACAGCATTGGAGGAACGCCGTCCAGATTCCAGTCCAGTCCTGTGCGCTACGACGACAAGAGCGCAGCTTATTTCCGAAAGTATCCGCCTCTTTCCTACCTGACCAAAAAATGGCAAACAGCCTGATCGGTGGCCAAGAGCGTTAAACGATCGATATTTTGGCAGGGCTTCAATGTAGCGGGCATAGCGATCATTCAGATCGTATATTATGCCCTCCTGGCGCGAATACTGAGTCCTAAGGAATTTGGTTTGATCGCCATCGCGCAGTCGTTCCTCAATCTGGCCACTCTTTTTTCTCAGGTGGGCATGGGGCCTGCGCTCGTTCAGCACAAGGATCCGCACGATCGCCATTTGTCCACCGCCTTTTGGGCTCATTGCGGATTTGGAATCGTGCTCTACGCTCTGATCTATCTGTCGGCACCCTGGATCGGTTCATTCTTTGGATCCGATGCGCTGGCGGCCATATTGCCTATACTCTCCGTAGGGTTTCTTTTCTCATCCGCTTCCGCGAGTTCGCTGTCCATGATCCAAAGGAGCATGGATTTTCGCTATCTCTTCATGGCCGAGAACGCCTCCTTTCTCGCAGGCATGATCACAGGTCTTACATGTGCCTATCGAGGTTTCGGGGTTTGGTCGATCGTCTACGGAACTTTGGTGCAACAGGCTTGTCTACTGCTCTTTTCGGTTTACCGCATACGGATCCCGCTGGGCGTGGCATGGTCTACCGCTGCTTTTAAGGAGCTCTTTCACTTTGGTGCGGGCCTCACCCTGATCCGCATCAACAACTATCTGACCAACTCAGGGGTCAATCTTCTATTGGGCCGGCTGATGAGTCTGAACATTCTGGGCCTCTTCGAGCGATCGTACCGGACCATGATGATCCCCGGGAAATTGTTGGGTGATGTCATCGACAAGGTCATGTTTCCGGCCATGTCCAAACTGCAGGATGATGAGGAAGAACTCAGCAGGATGTACGAGCGGAATTTGAGCTACAGTCTTTTGATCACTCTGCCCCTCGGCCTGTGGTTGTCACTGAATTCTGAATGGGTCGTGCAGATTCTGCTGGGTCCACAGTGGCTGAAGACAGTACCGGCTTTACAGATCCTTTTTCTCGCTGTTCCCGTTCGGGTCACCATGCGGCTTACAGATTCAGTCATTCGGGCCAAGGGCCTGGTCTATCGCAGCGCAGCGCGCAAGTTCCTTTACACGCTTGTTCTTTTTGCCGGGCTTTACTGGGGCAGTGATCACGGGCTGATCGGCTTGAGTTGGGTCATCCTCGGAGCCTCTGTTTTCCAATACATCAATATGTCGGCTCTTGCGGTCCAGCGCATGAATATGACTTGGGAGGTCCAATGGCGGCCGTTTCTCCAGGCCGTGCCAAGCCTTCTGCTTTTCATTCTTCCTGCTCTTCTTTTCACGCAATTCATGGGCGATGCTCTTTTTCTCGCCAAGTTGTTCGGCACAACTGGGACGTTTATTGCAGGCATTGTTGCAATTTTGATCATGTATCGTTGGTATCCGAAATTTTTAGGATCCCATTCGGTTGAACTGATCGCAATTATGGACCGACAGGTCAAAAAAAGAACAGGATTCAGCTTGAGCAGAAGATGAGCCGCAACCTGAAACTCGCATCCATCCTCTTTGTGCTCGTTCTGTGGGCGTCGATGATGATCAGTTATCCTCCTCTGCTGGTTTTGGGTGCCTTGCCGTTCATTCTTTCCAACCGGATCTTTCTGGTACCCTTCATGATCCTTTTGCCGGTGGTAGAGGGAGGTTTCATTCTTCCTTTTGCGGTACCTACAGAGACCTTCACTTTGCTCTTCATAGCCCCGCTACTGGCTTTTGACATTTTTATGAGCAATCAGGAAAAGACAGTGGCAGATGCCAATATCACGCGCTTTTATGCGTCGTATGTCTTTTTGGTCGCATTTGGAGCATTCATCGCCATCAACTCCGCTCGTCTGGAAATCAGGGATTCGACCATCTTGGTGAACAGTGCGGTCATTGTTGGTCAGTTACTGTTCTTTTTCGTCCTCTACATGGCTTTCGTGCAGTTGGGAATACCCAAGATACGGCAGGGACTGCAGGTCATGGAATTCATTTCTGTTCCGCTGTTCATCGGATTTTTCATTTACATGAATTTTCGCGGCATCGAATACGGATTCAATGAGTATCTGAATTTCGGATTCACCAGCCACGGAACGTTTTCTGCCTCCGTTGTGGGCCTGTCCTCTTATCTCCTTTATCGTTTCATTCCTCCCGGACGCAGTTTTGCTCAGCGGATATGGGTGATCCCTCCGATCCTGATGAGCATTTGGATCATCACGAAATCCGATTCACGAAACGGACTGCTATCTCTTTTCATCATGTTCGTCTTGTCCATCATTGTTTTGAGGGGATCGACCGTGAGTGCCCGCAGAGGGCTGATCCTTGGATTCGTCTCTCTCGGCTTTTTGGTATTCATTGCCGGAACATGGAACAGCCCCACCTTCGTTCAGATCCGCAGCCAATTTTCTGATGCCAACGCCATTGCAGAGGTCTCCACTGGCAGGACACGGCTTTGGTCGGCGGGCCTGCAGGGCTTCCTGGAAAGGCCACTGACGGGGCATGGAGGAGATAATCAGATCTCCAGGCAATATGCTGAACGAACGGTCGGCATCAACAATGTGCTGCACAACACCATTCTGGAAGTGGCTTTTCAGTACGGTCTGGTTGGTCTCGCGCTGTACTTCTTTTTACAAATACGCATTGTTCAGGCCTATTTCAAGGTGCAAACCGGCATCAACAAACGACCAATGGAAGACGATGGCGTATTTCTCCTTCCCTTTCTGACCTATTTCTCCCTCCTCTTTTCGGCCCTTTTCGTCAGTTGGATATGGCGTTCTCTCGTTTGGTACCATGTGGGACTGCTCTTTGCCATATTGACCCTTCACAAGAGAAGCTTGAAATCTGCTGTGACCGATGCTGCCTAACTTCATTGTTCTGGGGGCCCAAAAAGCCGGTACGACGAGCCTTCATGAGGGCCTGTCTCAGCATCCAGACATTTATTCAGCACCGGAGCTAAAGGACAGAGACTACTTCAGCAATCCGGACCGAAGAGACGATCCGCTGACCCACATAGGCCCTTTCTTGAAGGGCATCAAGAAGGAATCGATCGTGTTGCATACCCATGTGAATTACCTGCTCTATCGACAGGCCATCGAGAACATTGAAAAGTTCTGTTCAAAAGAAGTCCGCCTAGCTGTCATCCTGAGGGCTCCGACCGACCGGGCGGTAAGCGCCTTTAATTATTTCAAAAAGCTCAGAAGGGAAAATCGGCCTTTGAACGAGGCGCTCGACTATACGCCAGGGATCATTCAGGATTTTTCTTTCGAAAACAATGATTTTACCTACCTGGAGCACGGTCTTTATGCACGGCAGCTCGAAGTGCTATACAGTGCGTTTCCTCCCGAGCAGATCCTGTTACTTGACTTTGAAGAGTTCAGGTCCAACGCCGCGGAAGTAGGAAATGCGATCTGCAAGTTCATAGAAGTGGACCCTTCCATCGTTCTGGATTTCAAGTTCCGGAATGTAACCGGCCAAGTGAAGAGCGAAGCCATTCAGGACATTCTATCCACGGGGTGGGTGCGCAAGAAATTTCAGCCCGTCATCGATCGTTTCACCACACTGGATATGAGAACACGGGTCAAGGAGCAACTCTCCGAATGGAATACATCGAAAAAGAAATACAAGCCGGAGATTCCGGATGAAGCATTGCGCTCCAAATTGGAACGGGTCTTTGCCGATGATGTGCGCCGACTGGTGGAAGATTTTGGATTTGAGGCAGCAAGAGAATGGCCCGAATTTGTGGCAAATACCTCCGGTGGTTAAATGAGGATATTGGAATTCATACCGGTATTCATCGATGGCGGCGCAGAACGATTCGTGGTCGATATCGCCTCTGAATTTTCCAATGAAGGGCACAAAGTGCACATCAGTTCACTCTTTGCGCAGGATGCAGAGGGAATGAAGTATTTTTCTGAGTGGGACGGCCGGATCGAACGTTCCTTTCTGGATAAGCAGTTGGGTATGGATCTGCGCATACTTTGGCGTTTGGCCCGATTGATCAGAGATTTCCAACCAGATATCATCCACACGCATCTCAGAGTGGTCAATTACATCGCCCTGGTCCAGTTATTCAGTTGGAAGAAAGTACCCGTTGTACATACAGTGCACAACCACGCACCTGCAGAGGTGATCGGTTCAAAGGAAAAGACCATACGCGAATGGCTCTTGAAATTCAAGCGCATCCATCCAGTGACCATCTCACAGGTGAGTGACGAATCATTCTCTGCCTTTTACCCGGGGATGAAGGCCAAGAGGATCGACAACGGACGCTCTTTTCCGAAAAAGACAGATTCTTTCGATGAAGTTGCAGATTGGTTTGAGCAGATGCGCGGCGCTTTTGGAAGCGATGTGAAGGTTTGGGTCAACATCGGCCGATTGACCCCTCAAAAGAACCAAGTGGTGCTCGTTCAGGCATTCACCGAATTCTTGAGATCGGGACACAACGGTCTGTTGGTCATTCTGGGAACCGAACGGCCGCCCTGGTCGGATCCGATCATGGAGGGGATCAAGCCGTACTTAGGCGACCGCATCCTTTGGCTCGGGGGAAAGAGCAATGCGACGGACTATGTGCACCTGGCCCATTTTTTTATTCTAAGTTCCTTGTACGAGGGAATGCCGATCAGTCTGATCGAAGCCATGGCCACCGGCTGTCTGCCTGTATGCACGAATGTGGGCGGCATACCGGAAATGATCGATCCGCATGGGGTCATGATCTCGGGTACGGAGGTGGATGGGGTCTTGGAGGGCATGAAGGCAGCCTCTGCGCTTTCCGAGGAAGAAAAGAAGGAGCGTACAGAGGAGCTGAGGGTCCGCTATGAGGAGCGATACAGTTTGAGGCGCAGTGCAGAGGCCTATCTTGACTATTTCAATACCCTGCTGTGAGGCACCTGATCGCTTCGGCCCTTTGTCTGTTCCTGCTTCCGTTGGAGGCGCAATTGGACACGCTCCGCTTCCGACGACTCACTTTTGATTCCACCTACTCGCTGATCGAGGAAAAGGGCGTCTTCCGCTTTGAAGTCCGCCCTGATGACTATGTGTTCAATGGCAACCGCTCCCAGATGCAGTCGGACACCATGAAAGCACACCATTATTCCTTTGACTTCAAGGTGGAACGCTACCGCCACATGGAAGGGGCATTCTTTGCACTGGTCGACTGGCACCTGCATCCAAAGATCGCCCGGGAGAATGCCTACAAGGGCTGGGGCCATCGCTCGGTAGTGGCTGTGATACTGAACAAGGGTCGGGTGGAGGTTGGCTTGCGTCCGATGAATAAGGGCCGGTTGAAAAAAGTCCTGCGCATGCCATTGGACACTGGGTGGATGCACTTTGAGATGGCTGTGAACTGGTCACCCGATCCCGAGAAAGGATCTGTCCGGATCAAGTTGCAGCAGGACAGCGTGGCGCTGGACGGCATTCCGACCTTGTACATGGACGGAAAGGCACCGTTCTTCAAACTTGGCATTTACAAAAGCTTTGTGCATACAGATACCGCGGTGGTTTCTTACAGGAACATTCGGGTGGATGAAAGGCCGTCAACACCGGATTGGGTACGTCCGGCCAAGGGTGCAGGTAAGGGATACAAGAAGAACGGAATCGATAAAGGTTTTGATCTCGAACGCTATGAGCGCTACCGCAACCGGAAGAAATAAGTGCTTCATTCCATGGGATATGGAAGGGATTTTAGTTTCTTTAACACGGCCTTAGGCCAAAGACGCGATCCTTTATCGTTCCCATGCAAGCACTGCTCGGCATTCAAAGAATCTCATCTGGTTTTTATCGCCTTGGACTGCGGCCCTTCGGCAAATTGCTCGACGGCCTGAATTACCTTCTGTTCAACTCTTCCTTTCCTGGAACAGTAAAGGTGGGCAAAGGGACAGTTTGCGCTTATGGTGGGATCGGACTTGTCGTACACGGAAGGGCAGAGATCGGTCAGGGCTGCGTCATTGGTCAGGGCATCACCATTGGTGGGCGTTCCAAGAAAGTGGAAGTGCCGCGCATTGGAAACAACGTCTACCTCGGATCGGGTTGCCGGATCCTGGGTCCGGTCACCATTGGTGATGAGGTGATCGTAGGACCCAATGCGGTCGTACTTGAAGATGTGCCATCCGGATCCGTGGTGGTGGGTGTTCCGGCCCGCGTGGTCAGGTCGGGGATCAAAATGAGGGATCTGGTCTGATGGCTGATCAAAGCGGCTGTAACCGTCTTCTGATCATTGGCAGCAGTGTAACTGAGGGTCGTCCAGAGACCATTGGTGGGGCCAATGTGCTCATGGGCAAGTTGCTGGACCACCTGGATACCCGCAACGACATCAACTTCCTTTTTGTAAAGGCCAACGGCTATCCAAGCGCTGTACGCTCTTTACTGTCTGTCCTTTTCAAGGCATGGTCCAGTCGCGCTCAGTGGGATCTTGTTTTTGTGAATGTTTCCCAAAGGGGGCTCGTCCTCCTCTTTCCGCTGATGGCTTTGATGAGCGCCTTGCTCGGAAAGAAATGGGCCATGCGGGCATTCGGTGCCGATGCGCTTGAGGTTTTGGAGCATACACCATGGAAAGGTCTCCTGAAGTGGTGCGTCAAGCGTTCGGCGCTCGTAGGTATGGAGACGCATTCATTGGTCAAGGAATTTTCCAAGCATACAGCAACGGCCTACTGGATCCCCAATGTGCGGGATGAAGTTGTGGGTGCCTTTTCCGTCAAAAAGGCCTATCAAAAGCGCTTTGTCTTCATTGCTCATGTCAAGCGATCGAAGGGCATTTTTGACGCCTTGCGCGCCTTTGAGCTGCTCGGTCCCGGGTACACTTTTGACTTTTACGGACCCATAGTGGAGGAGGAGTGCCGGGAGCTCGAGATGCATCCCTCGTACAAGGGTGTGCTCAGTCCAAAAGAGGTGCCGGAAGTATTGGTCCGATACGACGGTCTCGTCCTTCCCACATCTTATGCCGGAGAGGGCTACCCGGGCATTGTCATCGAGGCCTATCAGGCAGGTCTTTTCTGCGTATCCACCCAGTGGCGAAGTTTGCCAGAGATCGTGGAGGAGGGGCAAAGCGGCTTTCTGCTTCCTGTGGGTGATCATGAAGCCATTGCCCATTGCATCAGATCTCTGGACGAGGAGCAATTTGAACGGATGCGCAACTTCATCCACGGATATCGAAAAAAGTTCGATTCACAGAGCGTTCACAGAGAATTGGTAGATCGATTGATCAAGGCGTGAAGGGATGAAAAAGCTGCTCTTGTATTTCCACACCTTGCGGCGTCTGCGCTGGATACAGTTGGAATACCAGTTGCGCTATAAATGGAATCTGCGCTTTCGTGGACAGCAGCGGCCGGCTCTTAAAGGAAGTCCACCGCCTTCCATTCGTCCGACTTTGGTTTACAAGCGGCATCGAATCACTGGGGAGCAAGCCTTCACCTTCTTGTCTCTGAGCCAGTCCATGGATATGCAAACTGTGGATTGGAACTACTCCGGCCACGGGAAGCTTTGGACCTACAATCTGAATTATTTTGACTTCATCCATAAAATGCCTGTGGAGGAGGCCCTGAAGTGGATGAGGATCTATGCGAAGAATACAGAGCTCAAGGATGGTTTGGAGCCCTATCCCACCTCTCTTCGCATCATGAACTGGATCCATTTCTGCCTCGAACACTCGGTCAGGGAGGAGGACCTGGAGCGCATGATCTACTCGGACGCCCTCTGGCTTCAATCCAAGCTCGAGTACCACATCCTTGCCAATCATTTGCTGGAGAATCTATTGGCCTGTTGCCTTGCGGCCGTCTACTTTGACCGCGCCGATTGGCAAGAGGAGCGCTTTTCCATGATGCTGGACGAATGGAAAGAACAGTTCCATTCAGACGGAGCGCACTATGAACAAAGCCCGATGTACCACATGATCCTGACGGACCGCATGTTGGATCTGTGCCTGCTGCTGAAGGCACAAGGCGAACAGGAACGCCTGTCCATCTGCCAAAAGGTTCTTCAACCGGCTTTGAATTTTGCAGCCTTTGTCCATCCTTATGGCCATTTGCCCTCATTCAACGATTGTGCCCCTGAGGTGGCCAGCTCCTTGGAGGTCATTGAAGACAAGGCCGCGCTGCTCGGTTTGTCTGCACTTCCACCCAAACAGGCGGGTTCCAGTGGGTTCCGAAAATGGACCTTTCCGAACTGGACGGTTCTGATGGATCTGGGGCCTGTTGGCCCGAGCTATCAATCGGGCCATGCGCATGCCGACACTTTTAGTTTTGAGTTGTTCGATCAGCAGCTGGGTCCATTGATCGTTCACACGGGAACGAGCACCTATCAACCCAATGAACGGCGCCAGCACGAGCGCTCCACGGCGGCGCACAATACGGTCAGTTATGC